>DUAG01000030.1:50000-136765 GCA_012960925.1 Candidatus Manganitrophaceae bacterium | reverse complement strand
TCGTAGATTCTCCTCCTAAATTACTATATTGGAAAATTCTACTTCTGAGCACCTTTATATTTAGGGAGGATTACCCATCGTTGTAGAGAATCACGTTTCAAGGAGAATCGGTTTTGGTTTCACCGCTTGGTGCGATGAAAATGTCAGGTTGATCGATGACTGGGGGATTCATCTATCGGGTACTCAGGGCGGACTTGATGGTATTCCAATCTGTCATTGGGAGTGAGCAGGTGAAGTTATGGCAGATGGTAATTGTAGGTAAGCCATCCGTGGGGGTTTTCTCTCTTTCCGGAAAATTTGGACCGCTGGGGAAGTCCGCTTTCTCATCGATATCCCTGAAAAAGAGAACCTTGTTCGGGAGGTGAAGCCGATGGATTTTTGATAAAAGATCCTTCGTTTCAGGGGATTCCCGTTTTCCGAGCAGGAGGATTTCTTTCGGTTTTCTCAGATAAAAATCAGCTACTGCGATCATGTTTCCCATCCCGAACACATTTGCTCCCATGGCTTGTGAGAACAATTTCAGCGTAAGCTCAGCCTTCTTGAGATGATTTTTTTCACCACTCAGATAAAAAAGGCGCAGGAGAACCTGGATGGCCACTGCGTTTCCGGAAGGAATAGATTGATCGGCGGAGGCCTTGTAGCGGGTGACCAGGGTTTCATGATCCCTTGATGTGTAGAAAAACCCGGCCTCTGCAAGGTCATAAAACTGATTGATCATCTGTGTTGTAAAATTCTTTGCTTTTTCAAGATATGTCGATTCAAATGTTGCCTCGTAGAGATCAAGAAGGGCGTCAATGAAGAAGGCATAATCCTCTAGATAGGCATTAAGTTTTCCCGTACCGTCCTTATAGGTCCGAAGAAGACGTCCTTCTTTGCAGAGTGCCGTGAGAATGAAATCTGTCGCCTTCTTTGCCGCAGTAAGGTAGGACTCTTTGCCGGTAACAAGGTATCCATCCACAAAAGCAGAGATCATGAGGCTGTTCCAGCTTGTGATAATTTTTTCATCACGGAAGGGTTTAATCCTTTGCGTTCGTTCCTGAAGCAGTTTTTTTCTTGCTTCGGAAATCATTTTCTCGAGTGATTCCGGTGATTCACCGAGGTCCTCAAATAAGGACAAGATGGATTGGGTGATGTTGAGGATGTTTTTCCCTTCAAAATTTCCGGCAGAGCTTACGTCGTAATGTCGGCAAAAGATATCTCCGACCTCGTCTCCGAGGATGCCGTTTATTTCATCGGGGGTCCAGACAAAGTATTTGCCCTCGTGGCCTTCAGTATCGGCATCTTGTGTTGAATAGAATCCCCCCAAAGGATCGGTCATTTCCCGTTCGACATATTCGAGAATTTCTTCCCCGATCTTCATATGGAGGGCTTGTCCTGTCGCCTGGCAAGTCTGGAAATAGAGTCTCGCGAGTTGGGCGTTGTCATAAAGCATTTTTTCAAAATGGGGGACCAGCCAATGGGCATCGGTTGAATAGCGGTGAAAGCCTCCTCCAAGTTGGTCATAAATCCCTCCCGAGGCCATTTTATCCAAGGTCAGTGTAACTCGCTGCAGGATATCCTTATTTCCGCTTTTCTGGTATTGGCGAAGCAAGAGGCTCAGCGCCGGAGTGCTTGGAAATTTCGGAGCAGTTCCGAACCCGCCATTTTCTTCGTCAAAGATGCGTTCAAGGGCTGAGGTGGCACCTTCCAAGAGCTGCGGATTAATGGGTTGACCGGATTTTTCGGCCCGGCGACCCGACATCTTATCCAGGGCTTTTTTGACGTCGCGGACCGTTAAGGAAATATCATCTTGTTTTTCCCGGTAGGTCTCAGAGATTAGTGCAAGAAGCTTCGGAAACCCTGGCATCCCGTATCGGTCTTCAGGGGGGAAGTAGGTGCCGCCGTGAAAGGGAACCTTGTCGGGAGTCAGGAACATGGTCAGCGGCCATCCGCCGCCCCGTCGGATGAAAAGTTGAACTGCGTTTTGGTAGATCTGGTCGAGATCAGGGCGTTCCTCTAGATCTACCTTGATATTGACAAAGCCCGCGTTCATGATCCGGGCAATCGCTTCGTTCTCGAACGATTCGGTCTCCATGACATGACACCAGTGGCAGGCCGAGTAGCCGATGGAGAGGAGGACCGGCTTGTTCTCCCGCCTTGCCGTCTCGAAGGCCTCATCGCCCCAGGGGACCCAGTCAACCGGGTTATGAGCGTGTTGCTGAAGGTAGGGGCTCGTTTCTTCGATGAGACGATTTGTAAAACGATGTTCTTCCATGTGTCTGCCCTTCGTAAGATGAACGGGTTGCCGTTCTTCTGTCTATTTTAAGGTCTTCCGAGGTTTCTTGTAAACAGTAAAAGATTTGTAGGGATTCTGGGCTAAAAAAAGACTTCAATTCAGGCGCAGGTCGTTTAGGGAGTCTCCGAATAAATCATGACTTGCTTTTTGAGGGCTAAAATGTCCCGCTTCTGTGGTGCGAATCTTAAGAATAGCGGGCTATTCTTAAGATTCGCACCTTGAATCGAAATATTTTATCTCCTGAAAATTCAACCCAGACTTATTCAGAGGGTCCTTAGTTTAACTTTTCAGGCGGAAATACCCTTGACATGATTAAACTGGTTGATTAAACTGGTTGTATTGTAAGTATGGAGAGAAGAGAGCATGGGAAAGTCAACCGAAGTCAACGCTTTTGAGGCCAAGACGCATCTATCGGAACTGCTGCGAGAGACAGAACAAGGGCGATCTTTTGTCATACGTCGACGGGGAAAACCGGTGGCGCAATTGATCCCTCCCGCCAAGAATGATACAAATCCAGACTTTGTGCAACTCCTCACTCAATTCAAAGAAATTCGCGAAAAAATCAGCGAAACCCTCCGCATTCGAGAGCTGATTGAAGAAGGGCGCCGTTATTGATGGACTGGGTCTTGGATGCTTCGATGGCCCTTTCCTGGGGACTCCCCGACGAAAGTTCAAAGAGGGCAGATCGATTCCTTGCCCAGGCCGGGGTTGATACACGATACTGGGTCCCGGCCCTTTGGTGGGTTGAGCTGGCAAATGCCTTGACCATGGCGCGGCGAAGAGAGAGAATCACGGAAGCAGAAAGAGGGCGTCTCCTTGAACTCTATGGGACGCTCCCTCTTCAGACAGATACCGATCTGGATGTGGGTCTCTTATGGCGGCTACAAGCCCTTGCGCAAGATCACACGCTCTCCGCTTACGACGCAGCCTATCTTGATCTTTCTCAACGGAAGGGCTGTGGCCTTGCGACGTTGGATCAGAATCTTGGCCGAGCAGCGAAGGAGGCGGGGGTTCCCCTGTTTTTCTGACGTAAGGTATTCTTGTCGGCAACCAAGTTCTTATTTGCAGATACCTAATTGCTTTCGCACACCCTTAATAAAAGTCATATTGTTACTCTTTAGCTTCTCTAGATTTTCCTTTTGATTTTATCCTACTGCTCTGTTATAAGAAGGGCGACAATTAAAACAACCTGTTCGGGTGATCCCGGCGTCATGCTGGGGTTGAAAAGGGAATTCCGTGAAAATCGGAAGCGGGCCCGCCGCTGTGTTGGGAGACGAAACCCACTGATTGCCACTGTCCTGAGTGTGAGGACGGGAAGGTGTGGGGAGTAGAAGGATCCCAGAGCCAGAAGACCTGCCCGAACAGAACCTTACAAACTGTCTTCGATGGCCAAGACAGAGGAAGGGACGTATATTCCCCAGCCTTTATCCATTGAAGCTGGGGATTTTTTTGTTTTCAGAAGGGAGATCAAACAACTGAACGGCTGTTCGGGAAGGCGGTGAAAAACCGCTGCTGCCCCGCAACTGTGATGGGAACGAAACCACAAATGCCACTGTCCTCAATCGTGTTGGATGGGAAGGTTTGGGAGTAGGTCGCCCAGAGCCAGGAGACCGGGCCGTTTGGGATCACAAAAAACTTTCGAGGGAGAGGAAAATAATGAAAAGTTGGATCTTGCAATCTTGTGCTGGTTTTTTTCTGTCATTGATTTTTACAATTAGTCTCTTAGGTTACGCTCAGTCGGAGCAGCAATCCGAAGTAGACATCATAACCCTGGAGCCGATTGTTGTGACTGCGACGAAGATGGAGGTACCCGTGGAGAAGGTTGGGTCTTCCGTTACGGTGATTACGGCGGACCAACTGGCTGACAAACAGAGCCGGTTTGTCCTCGACGCGCTGCGCGATGTGCCGGGTGTTGACATTCGGAGGTCGGGCGGACCTGGTTCACAGACTTCGATTTTTATGAGGGGTACAGATTCGGACCACACACTGTTACTGATCGACGGGATGCAAGTACATGACGTGTCGGGCCCGAACGGAGCAGCAGTACTCAGCCACATCATGGTGGATAGTGTGAAAAGGATTGAGATCGTCCGAGGTCCACAGAGTACGCTTTATGGATCAGACGCGATTGGCGGTGTGATTAATATCATTACGAGGAAGGGGTCAGGGCCGCTACAGTTCTCTTTTTCCGTAGAAGGTGGTTCATTTGACACTTTTATTGAGCGCTTTAGTGCCAACGGCGGGAACAAGATGTTTAATTATTCTGTTGGTATCTCACGTACGGGGAGTAAGGGTTTTTCCACAAAACCACCCAACGACGAGGACGATCCCTACCGAAATGGGACTCTTTCCGGACGATTCGGCCTTGCCCCTTCAGAGACATTCGGCGTAGATCTTTTCGTCCGGTACGTCAGTGCGGATGTCGAATTTGATGCCGGTTCCGACCCAAAACTCTCAGAGACTGAATCTGAACAACTCATGTTAAAGATACAACCCCGCCTGATGTTATTTAATGGCCTGTGGGAACAAAATCTGGGAATTTGGATTCATAACATCGAGAGAGAGAATCAAGGCACCGGATTTGTGCTCCCATCAGAATTCGAGGGTGCTCTCTTTGGCATCGATTGGCAACACAATCTGTACGTGAACGCAATGAACACAATGACTCTGGGGCTGGAATTCGAGAACCAGAGTGCTGAGATCAAGGTCGTTTCATCTCCCAAGATCGATGTTGACACAGATAACCTTGCTTTCTACATTCAGGATCAGGTGAAATTAGGAGATCGATTCTCTGGCGTGGTTGGTTTGCGTGTGGATGACCACGAGAAATTTGGCTCGGCGGTAACCTACCGACTGGCGGGGGCCTACGACCTGAAGGAAACCAACTCTATTCTCCGCGCCAGTATCGGCACGGGTTTCAAGGCGCCTTCACTGGCCGAGTTATTCGATAGTTCTTTCGGTTCGAATAACCCCAATCTTGAACCCGAAGAATCCATTGGTTTCGACTTTGGTGTTGAGCGGTCTTTGCTTGACCGTAAGTTGATACTCGGAGCGACATACTTCTACAATGACATTGATGATATGATCGTCGCAGTTGTCGACGGGACAAGTTTTCCAAACACTAATGTCGAAAAGGTGGTGACCAAGGGGGTTGAGACATTTGTGGCGGTCAGCATGATCGAGAATCTGAGGACGCGGGTGAGTTATACCTACACGGACACAGAGGCCAAGAAGGCCGCAAGCTTTGGCCTTTCTCAGGGCTCTCAGTTGCTGCGCCGGCCACGGAATAAATTTGGAGTGGATATCAGTTATCGGTTTTTTCAGGAGAAAGCGCAAGCGGGACTGAATTTGCTCTACGTCGGAGAGCGAGAAGATCTCGATCCGATCAGCTTCGCAACTGTCACTGCTCCCGACTACATTGTGATGAACATTACGGCTTCGTTCGAACTACATGAGAATGTAGAAGTCTTTGGGCGGATCGACAATGTATTCGATGTGGATTATGATGAAGTACTGGGTTTTAATACGCCTGGTTTCACCGCATTTGGTGGTGTGAGTGCGCAATTCAATAATTGAGAGTTATAGCAAAGGCATCATTTGATGTGGCATCGTTCTGAGTAATGAATTTTATGTGGTTATCATGATATGAGTTCGGGAGATCACGGGGGGAATGTCTTTTCTTTTTCCAGGACACACGGATGCTGTGTTGAGGAGGTAAGTGACTTTAGCGCCAGCATCAACCCCCTGGGAATGTCTCCTTTGGCGATCAAGGCAATACAGGAGAGTCTGCGGTCTCTGGTTCATTATCCTGATCAGGAATGTATTGAACTTCGGGAAGTCTTGGCGCAACACCATGAGATTAAGGTCGATAAAATTCTTGTCGGAAATGGATTGACCGGGTTGATCCGCCTTCTTCCGGGGGCTCTCCGGTTTCGAAAGGTCCTCATTCCTGTTCCGAGTTTTTCTGAGTATGAGGCCGCGGCAGATCTGGCGGGATGTCATGTTGAGTTTCTGGTTCTTCGAGAGGAGGCGCGTTTTCAGATTATCCCCTCCGAGCTTATCGGAGCAATGGCCAGGGGAGTGGAGGCGATATTTCTTTGCAACCCCAATAATCCGACGGGGCATTTACTTTCAAGACACGAAATACTGAAGATCGTTCAAGCCGCTCAGCAGAAAGAGATCATGGTGATATTGGATGAGGCCTTTATTGATTATGCCGAACAGGCCTCTGTCATCGAGGAAACACCGCAATACCCGAACCTGATCGTCCTCAGGAGTTTTACAAGTTTTTTTGCGATGCCCGGGCTCCGTATCGGCTATCTTGTTGCCAATAGAGAGATCGTGAGTGTTCTGGAAAAGGCGCAGCCGCCCTGGTCGGTCAATTATCTTGCCGAGGTGGCTGCAAGGGAGAGCCTGAAGGATGCTTCCTACATCAAGAGAAGTTGTCAACTGATTGAGATGGAGCGCATTTATCTGTTTGACGCCCTTTCAAAAATCCCGGGTGTGGATGTTTACCGAACAGAGGCCAACTTTATCCTGTTTCGACTTTTAGAGAATTTTTTACAGGTCGAATCGCTTGAAACACTTTTTGTCCGAGAAAAGATCCTCATCCGAAATTGTGCTTCATTCCGGGGTTTGAACCCATGGCACATCCGCATCGCTATTAAATCGCATTCTGAGAATCAGAAGCTGGTTCGTCTATTGAGGCATATCCTGAATAAGATGTAAGGGCTGAAGGTGGCCGAGAGGAATAGATAAAATGCGTATCGTCTCATTTCTGCCCAGTGCAACCGAGATGATCTATGCCCTTGATCTTGGAGATCAACTTGTGGGGGTCACTCATGAGTGTGACTATCCGGAAACGGCAAAGATCAAGGCCGTGGTGGTAAGAAGTGCTGTCGCGATGGAGGGACTGACTCCGCAAGAAATTGATGCGGCCGTCAGCCGGGCGATCAAAGAAGGCAAGAGTATTTATACGGTGGACGAGGTGCTTATCAAAAGCCTCGCGCCGGACCTCATCCTTACGCAGGACCTCTGCCAGGTTTGCGCCCCCTTCGGAAACGAGGTTGGTCGGCTCCTGACACATCTTAAAAATCCTCCAAAAATTGTTTGGCTGACGCCGAATTGTCTGTTGGATATCTTTGAAAATCTCAAGCAGATTGGTGAGGCGACTGGAAAAGAAGCGGCGGCGGCGCGCGTCGTCCTCGGGCTTCAAGAACGGATCAACGCGGTTGTCGAGCGGACGCGCACATTGTCATCAAGACCTCGTGTCTTCTGTATGGAGTGGCTTTCCCCGCCTTATTGTGCCGGTCACTGGGTGGGTGAGATGGTTTCGTTGGCGGGGGGAGAAGACCGCCTGGCAAGAACGGGGCAGGACTCTGTCCGGATCAAATGGGAAGAGATCATTGCATATGCTCCGGAGGTATTGATATTGTCCCCCTGCGGATTTCATCTCCCCAGGGTACTTGAGCAGGCGCATCTCCTGACCGACTATCCAAATTGGGAGGAACTTCCGGCGGTCAAGAATGCTCGCGTCTTTGCCGTCGATGCCAGCAGCTACTTTGCCCGGCCCGGACCCAGAGTAGTCGATGGGGTAGAACTCCTTGCCCACCTGATTCATCCAGACCACTTTTCCTGGGATGGGCCGGAGGAGGCCTATAGCTGTTTAAGCATCGAGGCGCTCAAAACGTTACAGGCAAAGGGGAAAATCGAATATAAGAGGTAACAATGCGAATCACAAAGGTTTACACCCGTACGGGTGACAAAGGAAGAACACACTTAGCGGGCGGTGTGGCCATTGCGAAGGACCATCTTCGCATTGAGACTTATGGGACCGTTGATGAACTGAATGCCATCGTCGGGCTGGTTCGTGCCTTTATCGAGGATCTCCCGGAAAAGGTTTCAAAGGGAAAACCGCTTGATGAGGAACTCCACCGGATTCAGGACCGCTTGTTTGATGTGGGCGCGATAATGGCGACGGCTCCGGACAAGATCGGTAAAAATACACCGGAGATTACGGCGGAAGAGGTCCGTCATCTGGAAACCTTGATGGATGATTGTCAAAAGGAATTGGAACCGCTGAAAGAATTTATCTTGCCGGGCGGAGGAAAGGTTGCGGCTTTTCTGCATCAGGCACGAACGGTCTGCCGGCGAGCAGAACGGCTTTCTGTCCGACTGAACCGGGAAGAGTCGGTCCCGGAGGGAGCGCTCCAATATCTAAACCGCCTAAGCGATGTCTTCTTTGTCCTGGGCCGATGGATCGCCCTGGCGGATAAGGCCCCGGAGACCCTCTGGAAGAGGAGTCCGGATGAATGAAGAAACAGACCTGGCTGTCCTGGAGTAGTGGGAAAGATAGCGCCTGGACGCTCGAGATACTAAGACAGATGCCTGAGATCACGGTTACCGGACTCTTCACCACGGTAAATGCGCGCCACCAACGTGTTGCAATGCATGCCGTGCGTCTTGTTTTGTTGCGCGCTCAGGCGGAATCAGTGGGATTGCCGATTCGACTAATTAACATCCCAGATCAATGTAGCAATGTGAGAGATGAAGAAGAGATGAAGAAGGTTATCCTTGAAGCAGAGTCACTTGGGGTAACGCACATGGCGTTTGGGGATCTCTTTCTTCAAGATATTCGTGCTTACCGCGAGGCACAGCTTCTCAAGACAGGGATCAAGCCCCTTTTCCCCTTATGGCAAATCCCGACCCGTCAATTATCCCGAACAATGATTTCTTCGGGTTTACGGGCGATTATTACCTGCATCGACCCACGTCAATTGTCACCGTCCTATGTGGGTCGTGAGTTCAACGATTCCTTTTTGTCCGATCTCCCGGAGACAGTTGATCCTTGTGGGGAGCGGGGGGAGTTTCACAGTTTTGCCGTTGATGGTCCAATGTTTAATCGCGCGATTGAGGTTTACCCAGGGGAGATTGTAAAACGCGACGGTTTTATCTTCGCGGATTTAACGCCAAAATATTCCGAGCGCCGGGAAAAAGAATGAAAAGCTTGTTCCTGTTTTTCCTGCTGACATTCAGCACTATCCAGAGCAACACGGCAGAGTGTCGAAGCTTTGATCCGGTCTCGAAAGATGCTCTCCCCCAGCGTATTATTTCAATGACCCTGGGTACGGATGAAATCCTCCTCTCCCTGATTGATCCGGGGCGGATCCTTGCGGTCACCCACTATGCCGTCGATTCCGTAATTTCTAATGTGTCTGAACAGGCAAAGGTCATTCCCAATCAGATTCGGCAGGCGGGAGTTGAACAGGTGGCGGCACTTGATCCCGACCTTGTTCTGGTTGCAAGTTACACTTCAGCGGATGTGGTGAAGCAGTTGACGGAGATCGGATTTCCTGTTGTCCGCTTGGAGGCTTTCTCGTCGATTGACGGGATTAAGGAGAATATCCGGACGATTGGCCGAAGTGTGGGTGCATCAAAAAAGGCGGAGGAAGTTATTGCCGGAATGGTTCATCGGCTATTGGATTTAGAGGAGCAGATTTCGAGCTTTTCAGAGCGCCCAGGCATTCTTTCCTATAGTCCAGGAGGTTGGACCGCAGGAAGTGAGACAACCTTCCATGAAATGGTGGTACGGTCGGGGGGGAGAAACCTTGCGGCGGAGGTCGGGGTGAGAGGCCACAAAAAACTCTCTCTTGAAACCATTGTCACACTTGACCCGGAAATTATCATCCTCAGCGGGTGGCAGCCGGAAGAATCTGATTTTCTCGAAACGATCCGGACACACCCTGCCCTGGCCCATCTATCGGCGATTCAAAAGAAACGCGTCTATGTTTTTCCCGAGAGATATCTCACAACGGTATCACACTATATTGTTGATGCGACTTTAGCCATGGCCCGGCTGATTCATCCGACACGCTTTGAACCATGAGGGCAAAAATGCTTACGATCCAGAAACGAGCGCGAGTCTTTCCGGCGACAGCATTTATCCTCTTCCTGACGGCCTTACTGGCAGGGTGTATTGTTCTTGCAACCGCGACGGGAGCGGTTCAGATTCCTTATGCTCTGGTCACGAAGATTCTCCTGAACCGACTTCCTCTGGTTGAATTCTCGGGATGGGAGAAGGCTCAGGAGATTATTATCATGACGATCCGGCTTCCCCGTGTTCTTCTGGCGGTCCTGGTGGGAGGCGGACTTGCCATCACGGGCGCGACTCTTCAGGCTCTTTTTAGAAATCCGATGGCCGATCCCGGTGTCATTGGGATTTCGAGCGGTGCCGCCTTGGCGGCTGTGATTGCCCTCTCCTCCGGAATGGCGCTTCGCCATTACATGATCCTGCCATTTTCGGCCTTTTTGGGAGCATTGGGGACACTCTTCCTGGTTTATTCCCTGGCGACAAGACAGGGGAGAACGCCGATGGCCACCTTTCTCCTATCAGGGATTGCCATCGGCATCTTCATGGGATCGATTCTTTCACTGATCCTGACCAGGGTTTCTTCAATAGAAGCTTTCCGGGAGATCTTCTTCTGGTTGATGGGGGGGCTGGACGGGCGCGGATGGAGTCATCTTAAGATCGCTTCTTGGCCCATTCTGATCGGTTCCCTCACCCTGATTTTTTTTTCAAGGGATCTGAATCTTTTGATGTTGGAGGGAGAGGGCGGTTCGGCAGCCCTGGGAATGGAGGTCAAAACGGTTCAGCGGGCTTTGTTGGCTCTCACTTCTCTGGTGATCGGTACTGCGGTTGCTTTTTCCGGTACGGTACCCTTTGTCGGCCTGATCGTCCCCCATATTGTCCGTCTGATGATCGGCCCGGATCATCGCTATCTCATGTTCGCTTCTTTTTTAGCGGGGGCCAGCCTCCTCGTTGGGGCTGACCTGATGGCCCGGACAGTTGTTGCGCCGGAGGAGCTTCCCTTAGGAACGGTCACCTCTCTCATCGGGGTTCCTTTTTTTCTTTATCTGCTGAACAGGGATAGAGGGAATTCATTATGACAGCAAACGAACGAATCACGCTCAAAAATGTTTCGTTTTTCAGGAACGGTGTACCGATCCTGGAGGAGATTGATCTTCAGATTCGGGGAGGGGAGTTGGTTGGACTGATCGGGCCAAACGGTGCCGGAAAATCAACTTTACTGAAACTGATGATGAAACTGTGGAAGCCCACCGGGGGTTCCATTGTCCTTAACCAGAAGGCGTTGGAGGAATGGACACAAAAAATGCTGGCCCGGCAGGTTACCTATCTCCCACAAAATCCGGTCTTTGAGAGTGCCTTTACCTGTGAAGAAGTGGTTATGATGGGCCGGTACGCGCACCTGGACCGCTTTGAGCGGGAATCCGCCGGGGATGAAGTGATTGTTCGGGAGGCGATGGCTCGTACCGAGACGACACATCTAAGGGATCGCTTGATTACGGAGCTTTCCGGGGGAGAGCAACAACGGGTCCTTATCGCACGAACCTTGGCCCAAGAGGCGCAGCTGATCCTCTTGGACGAACCGACGGCCAATCTCGATCCCCATTACCAGTTGGATCTCCTAAACCTCATAGAATCCCTGGTTGAAAAGGGCTTTGCTGTGATGATGGCCATCCACGATTTAAGTCTCGCAGCCCGATACGCGCATCGCCTTGTCCTCCTTCATCAAGGGAGGATCATGGCAGACGGACATCCCGAGGCGGTTCTTACCCCCGATCATCTTCGATTTGTTTACGGCATAGAAGCCGAGGTTTCACGCCATCCGAAGACCGGACGGCTCTTTGTGGTTCCAATTAAACTTGAGGCACGTGATGCTTGTTCTTGAAGTCCGTTGATTCGTACAAGCTTTCACTCGGAACCCGTAAGTCCATGAAAAAGATAAATCCCATTCCTGCTCTTTCTTGTAGCAGGCTGGTCCTTTATTATGCGATCAATTTTTAATTGTTATTAGGAGAATAGAACTTGCGACTTCAACACCAAAAAGTCTGGAGAGATATCAAAACCAGTTTGTATCTGATGATCTTATTGTTGTTTACTACTGGGTGTGCCACGTATCGACCCACAAATGTAGATAATATTTGCGCGATCTTTCGTGGAGAAACAAACTGGTACGAGGCCGCTCGTGATGCAAATAAAAGGTGGGGAACACCAATCTGGATCATGATGGCGATCATGCATCAGGAATCACGGTTTGTTCACGATGCTCAACCCGCGCGTCGTTGGTTTCTATTCATCCCTCTGCCCCGCCGTTCCTCGGCCTATGGTTACTCCCAGGCTCTAAATTCTTCCTGGGCAGAGTACATCAAGAAATCGGGAAACGGAGGGGCCGATCGCGATGATTTTGAAGATGCAATCGACTTTGTTGGTTGGTACACTCATTCTACACAGCGGATACTGGGGATTTCCAAGTGGGATGCCTACAATCAATACCTCGCCTACCATGAAGGACGTGGGGGTTATAAACGTGGCACCTGGAAGAAAAAAGGCTGGTTAAAACAAGTTGCTAAAAAGGTTAAAATAAAATCAGCCAGCTATAACGCTCAAATGAAGGGCTGCAAGGCTGAATTGGATGATGCAGTGGATGGGTGGTTTTTTTAGGGTGTTGTCCTTGAAAAACTACCCTTCACCCTCTTCATGATCTTCTTCAGAAACTGTCCCGTATAAGAGTGCTTTATTTTTGCAAGCGCCTCTGGGCGCCCTGTGGCCACCACTTCGCCGCCCCCTGTTCCCCCTTCAGGCCCAAGGTCGATTACCCAATCGGCATTCCGGATGACGTCGAGATTATGTTCGATGACGACAACGGTGTTTCCCGACTCGGCGAATTGATTCAAGACATCTAAAAGCCTTTGAATGTCTGCAAAATGCAGCCCCGTTGTCGGTTCATCGAGGATATAAAGCGTTCGTCCCGTGGCCCGCTTGGAGAGTTCCTTCGAGAGCTTCACCCGTTGGGCCTCGCCGCCGGAGAGGGTTGTTGCGGATTGGCCCAGCTTGATGTAGCCGAGACCGACCCTTTGAAGCGTCTTCAACTTGGCCTGGATCGAGGGGATAGCTTTGAAAAAATGGATTGCCCTGTTGATTGTCATGTCGAGGACATCGGCGATATTCTTCCCTTTGTAAAGGATATCTAGGGTTTCCCTGTTGTATCGCTTTCCGTTACACACTTCGCAGGTGATATAAATATCGGGGAGAAAGTGCATCTCAATTTTGATGAGACCATCTCCATGGCAGGCCTCGCAGCGTCCTCCTTTGACATTGAATGAGTAACGGCCGACTTTGTAACCGCGCACTCGTGAGTCGGGGAGTTGTGCGAAGAGGTCACGGATCACGCCAAAGACGCCGGTATAGGTTGCCGCGTTGGACCTGGGTGTCCGGCCAATCGGGGACTGGTCAATGTGGATGACTTTGTCGATCTGTTCGATCCCCTCGATGGACTTACATGCCCCCGGCCTTTCGCTGCTTCGATAAAGTTTTTGCGCGAGATGCTTGTAGAGTACCTCCAGAACCAGCGTTGATTTTCCCGACCCGGAAACCCCCGTTACACAGGTAAAAAGTCCGATTGGAATATCGACTTGAATGTCTTGTAAGTTATGTTCTGATGCACCGTTAATTTTTAAATATCCCTTAGGTTCGCGGTGACGCTCCGGAAGGGTGATCGACCTTTCTTTTGAGAGATAGCGTCCTGTAAGAGATTTAGGCTCAGCAATGATCGCTTCCGGCCTTCCCTGAGCCACAATCTCGCCCCCGTGGATCCCGGCCGCCGGTCCCATGTCGATCACCCAATCTGCGGTCTGGATCGTTTCTTCGTCATGCTCGACCACCAGAACAGAGTTTCCGAGATCGCGCAAATGCCGAAGAGTCTTGAGCAGACGAAGATTGTCGCGTTGATGGAGGCCGATGCTGGGTTCATCCAGGATGTAAAGCACGCCGACCAAGGACGATCCGATCTGGGTGGCGAGCCGAATCCGCTGTCCCTCACCGCCGGAGAGAGAGCCTGCGACCCGGTCGAGGTTCAGATAATCCACGCCCACATTCACCAGAAAACCGAGACGTTCCCCGACCTCTTTGAGAATCCGCTTTCCGATCAGCGCTTCTTTTTCGCTTAACTTTAAATCATTGATAAACTGGAAGGCATCTCGAATAGAGAGTCGGTTTATCTCTGCAATTGAGCGGCACGAAATCTTAATCGCGAGACTCTCCGGTTTCAGGCGGTTCCCTTTGCAAGCAGAGCAGGCATTCATCCCCATATATTCTTCGATCTCCTGCCGGATATAGCTGGAATCGGTTTCTTTATAACGTCGGGCGAGATTTGGAATGACCCCTTCGAAGGGCTTATGATAGAATTCCCTTCGGTCATCATTTTCATAACAAAAACGAATTGCTTCTGTTCCTGAGCCGTAAAGGAGCATGTTTTGAATCTCTGAAGGAAGTTCATGATAGGGCATACGAAGGTTGAATTTATAATGATCTGAAAGGGCTTCGAGAACCTGATAATAGAAGGCCGAACTTCTTCGTTCCCAAGGGCGTATCGCGCCTTCCCGGACGGAGAGCATCTTATTCGGAACGATCCGATTGGGATCAATTTCAAGCGTTGTCCCCAGGCCGTCACACGCGGGACAGGCGCCATGAGGAGAATTAAATGAAAAGAGTCGCGGCTCGGTTCCCGGGTAACTCACACCGCAGTCAATACAGGCAAGGTGTTCGGAAAAGAGAAGGGTCTCCTCTCCCTTCAGGACGATGACAATCCCCTCACCCATCTTCGCCGCCAACTCCAGAGAGTCAGCCAGTCTCCTCTCCAATCCCTCCTTAATGACCAAGCGGTCGATGATAACCTCAATCGTATGTTTCTTATTTTTCTCCTTGATGGGGCTTTGCACTTCCTGTGAAAGATCGATGATCTTTCCGTCAATCCGGACGCGGATGAATCCCTTTTGTCGGATTGCACGCAGTTCCTTTTTGTATTCCCCCTTGCGGCCGCGGATGATTGGGGCGAGGAGCTGAATCTTTTCCCCTGTTGGAAACTGCATGATTGCATCGACCATCTGGGTAATCGTCTGGGAGGTAATCGCGCGACCGCATTTAAAACAAGTAGGATGGCCGATCCTCGCAAAGAGGAGTCTAAAATAGTCATAGATTTCGGTCACGGTCCCGACTGTGGAGCGGGGGTTCTTGCTTGTTATTTTTTGCTCTATCGAAATGGCGGGGGACAGTCCTTCGATGGTGTCGACGTCGGGCTTGTCCATCTGATCCAGAAACTGGCGGGCATAGGCCGAGAGCGATTCCACGTAGCGCCGTTGCCCTTCTGCGTAGATGGTATCGAAGGCGAGAGAAGACTTTCCTGATCCGGAGAGTCCGGTAATCACAACCAACTGATCCCGCGGGATCTCAAGGTCGATATTCTTCAGGTTATGCTCACGTGCCCCTTTGATGACAATTTTATGCTCTTTCATAAAGCCTCATCATAAAATCCGAAACTCTAAATTCTAGCATGCCGTTCTTTTGGTGTAAATTGAAATTATGCAATGCTTCCCCCTATAATGGGCGGTTGGGAGCAATGGTAAAGTGAGGTCTTGAGGATGGGTGCCGTAAGGGATAAAAAAAACTCGGAGGACAGTGACGGTCGGTGGCAATTCTGGATTGACCGGGGGGGGACCTTTACCGATCTCATCGCGCGCCGGCCAGATGGCACGCTTCGAACGCATAAACTCCTCTCAGAAAATCCAGAACGCTATCGTGATGCGGCCGTACAAGGCATCCGTGACCTACTCGGGCTACGCCCGGATGAAACGATTCCTTCAGAATGCATTGAAGTCGTCCGGATGGGGACGACGGTGGCCACAAATGCCCTTCTTGAGCGGAAGGGAGAAGGTCTCCTCCTGGCGATCACACGGGGCTTTCGGGACGCGCTTCCTATCGCCTATCAAAACCGGCCTAAACTTTTCGACCGGGAGATCATCTTGCCGGAGCAGCTTTATGAGAAGGTGGTCGAGATAGAAGAACGGGTTATGGCCAGGGGTGAGGTCTTGATTCCTTTAAACCTGGACGCGGCTCATAAGGAGCTCCAGGAAGCCTATGACCAGGGCTTTCGATCGATTGCCATCGTCTTCATGCACGCTTACCGGTATCCGGATCATGAACGAAAGCTTAAGAAACTTGCGGAAACGATTGGTTTCGATCAGATCTCGACCAGCCATGAGTGCAGTGCCTTGATTAAGCTTGTTGGCCGTGGCGACACGACGGTTGTTGATGCCTACCTCTCTCCCATTTTAAAACGGTATATTTCTGAGTTTTCGGCCTCGCTTGGAGGTGTGAAGGTCTTGTTTATGCAGTCGAATGGCGGACTTGTTGACGCGGGGCTGTTTCATGGGAAGGATGCCATTCTTTCCGGACCGGCGGGCGGCATTGTCGGGGCGGTGAAGAGTGGTGGCGAGAGCGGGTTTGCGCGGATGATCACCTATGATATGGGGGGGACCTCTACTGATGTCGCCCATTTTGATGGTGTGTACGAACGGTCATTTGAGTCTCAGGTTGCCGGGATCCGACTGCGTGCCCCGATGCTGAAGATCGATACGATTGCGGCGGGTGGGGGATCCATTTGTTTCTTTGATGGTTTACGTTACCGGGTCGGACCGGCCTCTGCCGGTGCGGACCCGGGTCCGGCCTGCTATCGCCGCGGCGGACCCTTGACAGTCACCGACTGTAACCTGATGGTGGGTAAAATCCAGGCCCGATTTTTCCCCAGCGTCTTCGGGCCAAATCAGGATTTGCCATTAGATGCCGATATTGTTCGTTCACGCTTCGCTCTCCTGGTCAAAGAGATTAAAGAGGCGACCGGCCTTGTGCGTACCCCGGTCGAGGTTGCGAAGGGTTTTCTCAAGATTGCCATCGAAAATATGGCCAATGCGATCAAGAAGATCTCCATCCAGCGTGGCTATGATGTGACGGAATATACCCTTAATTGTTTTGGCGGGGCGGGCGGACAACATGCCTGTCAGGTCGCCGATGCGCTCGGGATCAAGACAATTTTTATACACCGATTTGCAGGTCTCCTTTCGGCCTATGGCATGGGATTGGCTGATCAGCGGATCTTGCGGGAGCAGTCGGTCGAGGTGAAATTGAGTGAAAGGGCGATGCAGCAAATCAAAGCAATGCTCGACCAACTTTCCGGAACGGGGACGAAGCAGATGCTGCACCAGTCTGTACCGCTAGATCGGATCACGGTTCGGCGGAAGTTGTATTTGAAATATGTGGGGACGGATACTTCGATTCCCGTCGACTTTGGAAGGCTCCGGGAGATGGCCGCTGCCTTCGAAATGGCTTATCGGAGGCGTTACGGTTTTATCATGCCGTCGAAGAAGATAATTGTTGAAACGGCGGCGATTGAAGTGATTGGCGCGTCTGTTGTTACACCTTCGGAAGCCGAAGGACCCATGCGGGGTGATGGCAGATTGGAACCGATCACGATGGTGGTAGCCCATATCGGGGAGGAGACTTGCGATACTCCGGTTTTCAAGCGCGAAGCGCTCCTACCGGGAGATAAGATTGTTGGTCCGGCCATCATCAGTGGATCTTATACGACCACGGTTGTAGAGTCCGGCTGGCAGGCGGTCTGTACCTCACGTGGACATCTACTCCTGACACGTCAGACACTGCCCACTCGGGGCGTCGCCATCGGGACCCAATGTGATCCGGTCATGCTGGAGGTCTTTAACAATCTCTTTATGTCGATTGCCGAGCAGATGGGGGTAAGGCTCCAGAACACGGCCTATTCGGTCAACATTAAGGAACGCCTTGATTTCTCCTGTGCCCTCTTTGATCATCAAGGCAATCTCATCGCCAATGCGCCCCACATGCCGGTCCATCTTGGTTCGATGAGTGAGAGCGTGCGGGCCATTATTGATTCAAACCGGGGAAAAATGGGTCCTGGTGATGTTTACCTCCTTAACTCACCTTATAACGGCGGGACCCACCTTCCTGATATGACCGTGGTGACACCGGTCTTTAAAAAGGGTGGAGATCAGATCCTCTTCTTTGTCGGAAGTCGGGGACACCATGCCGATATCGGCGGGATCACCCCTGGATCGATGCCCTCCAACAGTCAAAGGATTGGGGAAGAAGGGGTCCTGATCGACAACTTTAAACTGGTTGAGGATGGACGGTTTAACGAGAAGGGCTTGCGCGAAGAACTTCTTTCATGTGATTATCCTGCACGCAACCCCGATCAGAATATCGCCGATCTGCGTGCACAAGTTGCGGCCAATGAGAAAGGGATACATGAACTCCACAAGATGATCGATTACTTCGGTCTTTTGACGGTCCAAGCCTACATGGTCCACGTTCAGGAAAATGCAGAGGAGTCTGTACGGCGTGTGATCCACGTCCTCAAGGAAGGCAGCTTTACCTCTGCCCTGGACAACGGGAGCAAGGTGAGGGTTGAGATCAGGATCGACCGAGCCAAACGCCGCGCCGTCGTTGATTTCTCCGGTACGAGTCCACAGCAGCCGAATAATTTTAATGCACCGAAGGCCGTCTGCCGGGCAGCGGTTCTTTATGTCTTCAGGACATTGGTTAACGATGACATTCCAATGAACGAGGGCTGTCTCAGGCCGATTGAGATCATTATCCCGGAGGACTCGATGTTAAGTCCGCATTACCCGGCGGCCGTGGTGGCCGGAAATGTGGAGACCTCACAGGTGATTGTCGATGTCCTTTACGGTGCCCTGGGGGTGATGGCTGCATCCCAGGGAACAATGAACAATGTTACCTTTGGGAATGCGCATACTCAATATTATGAAACCGTCTGCGGCGGTTCCGGAGCGGGACCGGGTTTTGACGGGACCCCGGCCGTCCAGACGCATATGACGAACAGCCGATTGACCGATCCGGAGATACTGGAGTGTCGTTTCCCTGTTCTCCTCGAACGTTTTGAGATTCGCCAAGGAAGCGGTGGCGCAGGTCTTCATCGCGGGGGAGACGGGGTAAGACGAGAGATCCGTTTTCTTGAGAAACTGGAAGTTGTTGTCCTGTCAAACCGTCGGAAGATTCCCCCCTATGGTCTTGCGGGCGGCTTGCCGGGAAGCCTGGGCCGGAACTGGGTGGTTCGGGCTGATGGAAGCATTGTGAATATGTCGGGGGCTGATCGGCTCGAGCTTGTTTGTGGTGACCGTTTTATCATTGAAACGCCAGGCGGCGGCGGTTATGGGGAAAAATAGGAGGTAACTATGGAAGTGGCGACACTGGGCGGAGGGTGTTTCTGGTGCCTTGAGGCGGTCTTTATCGCGTTGAAGGGAGTAAAAACGGTGGTGTCAGGGTACTCTGGTGGTACGGTATCCAATCCGACATATCAGGCGGTCTGCGCTGGAACGACGGGTCATGCCGAAGTGGTTCAGGTAACTTTTGATCCAACGGAAATCTCGTTTAAAGACCTCCTGGAGGTCTTTTTTACACTGCATGATCCGACCACCTTGAATCGCCAAGGGGGTGATGCGGGAACACAATACCGCTCGGTGATCTTTTTTCACTCAGAGAAACAGAAGCGTGTTGCCGAACAGGTCGTGAAAGAGGTTGAAGCAGCCCACATCTGGGAGGATTCGATTGTAACCGAGTTGTCACCACTCTCGATCTTTTACCTTGCGGAAGACTACCATCAGGCCTACTACGAAGGGAACGCGAGCCAGCCCTATTGTCAGGCCGTCATCGCCCCCAAGCTTGAAAAATTACGCCGGAGCTTTCTAGATAAGCTCAAAAAGTGACGTGCCGGTTCAACTTGCCGCTCATTCCCCTTCTGTCGTTGTCCGCAAAAAGGATGTTCGACCCGGCATCTTAGGGAACCTCTGAATAAGTCATGAATTGTTTTTTCAAGGTTAAAATGTCCCGCTTCTGCTTTGAAAATCTTGTAAATAGCAGGCTATGGCTTCGCGAGAACCATCCTCTGCGATTTACGCCTTGAATCGAAACATTTTATCTCATGAAAATTTACCCAGACTTAATCAGGGGTTCCATAAAACTAAACACAGCTATTAAAGAGAGGGCTCTGGTGAGATGCGTCCGGATCGCCTGTGTTGAGAAAGAGAAGATAGTGAATCACCTCATGGCGCCATACATGGAGGCTTCCGACCTTGAGAGAATTGGGCGCAACATATTCGCCGCTACACCCAGCAGCGTAAAACTTGCACGGGAAGACAGGGGGCATCAGGACCACTGAGATGTTTTCAAACTCCCCTTCATATTGTCCCATTTCCAATTCGACACACCCTTTGGTCTCAGTAAATGAAGTCTTTAGGAATGTTTGTGTTGAGGAATCGATAAACAATCCTGGTGGGAGTTCAGGCCCTGCAGAGGCTTTTTCCCCGCAAGCGGTTAGGATGAATATGGATATCAACCCGAGCAGAATGCAGAAAGGTCTTTGGAGATTCTTGATGTTCATGAAAAGTGATCTCAAATGGGAACGTTTACTATGTGTTTTCTCGGTTTGGAGGACAGAAAAGAATTAAAGCCCTGGTGAAATTAGGATGAAAGGCTGAGGGAGAGAGTAGATGAGAGAAAAGGCAAGTAATACATGCGAGTGAAGTGAGTTGACAGGGTTTGGCCCGGAGATTCCGTTCTTTTTCTGTAAAGGAACTTACAGGGGCGAAACCTTCTCCAGCCAGTCGATGATCTGAGCGATCTCTTCTTTCGTAAGCAGGTCTTCAAAGCGAGGCATTCTTCCGCGGCCTTTGAGAACGGTGACTGTAAACTTTTCGGAAGGCATCGTCTTGCCGGACACCACGAGGGCAGGGGCGCTGAATTTTCCCTCGCCCCGCGTCCCATGACACTTGACACATCGGATGGCCTTCCGCGCAATTCCGCTGTATAACTGCCCTCCAGGGTGGTCGGGGAGTGGAATATCTTTCTTCGCGCAGCCCATGAATAAAAAAAGGAGAATGAACCCCTGGAGAAATTTTCGCAATGGGAAGCCTCTCATGCAGATTAGATTAAGCGTAGTTTAACTGCTTAAGTGTGGGATCGTAAAGTAAAAACTCATATTTTATTTCTTGCCTTTTCTCAGCTTCTTTTTTAGACTCTCACATTATGCTTTTTTCATGGTTGAAACAAACAAAAGTGGAAAAGAGTGATCCCCTTTCGGTCTTGTTCGTCGTGATCCTTTTTTTTTCAGGGGTAGGGGACATTCTTGCACAGGAGCCCCTAAAGGGTTCCTTCGAGGCGATCCCCGTGGAAGTAAATTCGATACGAATCGATGGCCTTTTGCAGGAGCCGGTTTGGCGGGAGGGCAGTTCCGCGACTGTTTTTACACAACAGGAGCCCTTTGTCGGGGTTCTTTCGTTGACGGCGTCAGAGGTTCGTATTGCCTATGATGAAGGGAATCTCTACATCGGGGCCTTCTTGAGTGACCCCCGGCCAGACCTTGTTCAGGGTGATGAGCGGCAGGAGGATGCGCTTTTTGATCGGAGCGATGCCTTTGCGGTTTTAATCGATACCTACCATGACCACCAGAACGGGTTCTTTTTTGAAACCACGCCTTTGTCGGCAATGGCCGACGCACTGGTCAGCCAGGAGGGGTCTCAGGTCAACCGGGACTGGGACGGGAAGTGGGAGGTTGCGGCGCGGCGGACGGCCACTGGGTGGTCTGCTGAGTTTAGAATTCCATTTGAGACGCTCCGGTTCAGGTCGGGCGATGCACAGACTTGGGGGATTCAATTTCGCCGTCGTGTTCCTCATCTGAAAGAGATCTCGTTCTGGAGCCCGCTCAGTGCAGAACAAACATTTTTCGAGGTCTCGCGTGCGGGACATCTCAGAGGTGTTAATCCGCTTACCCAGGTCCGGCCTTTCTCGATCAAGCCCTATGCGAAAGGGTCTTATGTAAACGACAAAACCGGGATTAACCACATCTCTGAGACTGACTTGGATGGCGGACTAGATATTCGGTATCGCTTCCGGACAAATATGACACTGGATCTGACCTACAATACTGACTTTGCCGAAACAGAAGTCGATCGCATCCAGGTCAACCTGACCCGATTCCCGCTCTTCTTCCCTGAGAAACGAGAGTTCTTCCTTGAAGGAAAAGGCTTTTATAATTTTGGCCTCTCCGGTCGGATTCAGCCCTTCTTCAGCCGCCGGATCGGTCTCATCAGCCGGCAGGCCATCCCCATCCTGGTGGGTGGAAAGCTGAGTGGGAAAATCGGTCCATATGGGGTCGGGATGCTTCTCATGGAAACCGAGTCGGAGGGAGGAAACCCCGCAGAACGATTTGGCGTCCTCCGCCTTTCGCGTGATATCGGTCTCCGCTCAAATGTTGGATTGATCGTAACGGAACGGGGAGTGCGGGGCGACTCCGGAAGTGAGACGATTGGAGTGGATGGAGCCCTCTCACCCAATACTCATCTGACGACGAACGCATTCTGGCTCCACTCAGAGGGAGACACTGGTAGAGAACGGGGTCAGGCCTCCTTCGGTGAGATTCAATGGCGGGACCCTTTCTGGCGAATTAGACTCAACCATCTTCGGATAGATGAGACCTTTTCTCCGGCACTGGGCTTCGTTCGGCAGACCGATCTGATTGAGACCTTCGGTTTTGTCGATATCCGTCCACAGCTGGGGGAAGGATTGATTCGGGAGATCGGCTTCAAGACCGAGATGACCCATCAAACTGATGACAACGGCAACTTTTTATACCGGAGCAATTACAATCGGATTCAGGCCGATTTTCGATCTGGAGATTTTATCCTGTTTAGTGTCGATCCCCAAAAAGAGCGGCTCCCGGAAGATTTTCAGATTCGTCCCGGCATTCTGATTCCGGCGGGGACATTTACCTATACCCACTACAGCATTTTCTTCTTCAGCGACAGCCGACGGCCTCTTTCCACTGTTGCCAGTATCTTGTGGGGTGGTTTCTTTGACGGACGTAAAGCCTCTATCGATCTCAGTCTCACGGCCGCACCTGCTGAGGGCATAAAGGTGGGTGCCGGTTTGGAGATCGACCAGGTCCATCTTCCCCAAGGCGAGTTTACCTCTCAGATAGTGGATGGGAATATCGCCTGGTCGCTGAGCAATCGGCTTTTGCTGCAGGGATTAATACAATGGGACAAAGAAGACGACTCCCTCGCCGCAAACCTCCGTCTTTCGTGGGAGTATAGGGAAAATAGCTGGTTCTACCTCATTGTCAATCCCGCCCGTCAAAAGGCTGCCGACACCCTCCTCATCCTCACCAAGATCACCTGGCTCTGGGAGCCGTAGGAGCAAATATTTTGAATCCCCTGAGGTCATCGAGAGTCAGGGGTCAATATTCTTAGTTACAGGCATGGAAAATATGACGCTTCGTATCTTGTATTTTGCCATTCTAGGGTGGTTGGGATGGTCTTTTTCACCCAATAAAAGTGTTGTTGCAATGGGGCGATCGATTTTTGATTACCAAACCTGGAGTATCTGGCTGGGTATTTTTCCTGCGATACTGATACACTTGGTGGGTATGGTTGCCGGGGTCCTGTCGCCGGATCGGCCGACAATATGGTTAGGCTATATCGGTATTGAGGCGGTTATTCTGGTCATCCTTCTGATTCTTTATCCTACTTTTATCAGGAAGCCCTATGCGGTGCTTGGATTTTCTTTCCATCAGCTTCCGCGACAACTGGTGATGGGTTTTCGATGGATCTTAGGCTACTTCATTATCGGGAATGCGTTTCTTTATCTGGTTTCTTTTACTCTGGTCACGGTCCTCAAACTGCCGGCCATTCTCGAGTGGGTGATCGTTCGTCAAAGGCAGACTATGCTCGGTGGTGGTGTGTTGCTAGGCTTGATTGAAACCGAATTTGGCGTGGGGTTTCTCTGGATTCCTGTCTTATTTCTGGTACTGATTGGACCCCTGCTGGAAGAGCTTGTGTTTCGGGGTTTTTTATACGGCCCGATACGGCGCAGGGTCGGCTCCACTATTGCGATCGTTCTCACGGCCACTCTCTTTATGCTGGGACATGGCCACTTTTCTCAAACGACATTTGTTTTCGGTCTATTATTTTCCTGCTTGTATGAATCAACACAATCCCTCGTGCCCAGTGTCCTCTTTCACGGGCTGCTCAATTTCAGGGTCGTTCAATTTTATCTTGAACGGAATACGCCCTTGAATCCCGCGCTGGAGGTGTCTGAAGCAGGGTGGAGAGTTCTTTTTCTTGTATTCATTTTTGTGCTTGTCTCCATCCTTCATCGCAAGATGAGAAAAAGAGGGCATTTTGTCCCTTTACCGCTTTCATTATGATGGGGGTGCAAACGCAATCCCCGTACTATTAAGTCGGGGTTAGCGAGAGAATGAAAAATAAAATAGTTTTTTATATTGGGTCTAGAGTTTTTTCGACTCGGCGGTGGGGATCGTCAATTTTGAAATAAGAGAGGGAGGGGCGCAGGGTGATTGTTTCAGATGAGCTTAAAAGAATTAAAAAATATCCGGTCTGTTAAGGACCCGGATGCGACCGCAAGCATTGCATTTATTTGTGAGGCGCTGACGAAATTAGATAGAAGTTTTTCACGCGTCAACACCAGGATGCGTAGATTCCAGGCACAGCTTGATCAACTCCAAGCTCACGCCAAAGATTAATTTTTAAAAATTGGTTGTGAAGAATCTCGGATTCAAGTTTGGAGTGCAACGGTTAAAGAAGTAAAGGTATCAAAGAATACCTCATAGGGAGTTCTAAATCCCAGTGATTTTCTTGGCTAAGCAGCGTGTAGCGCATCTGTGCTCCTCTCGCTTGGCGGTAAAACCATGATGCTGCCGCAGTTTGTCTCCTCACCGCACTGAAAGAGTTGCACTTACAAGTTGAATTCACGTTCTATAGAGGGCGGGTTGTGAGTCAAGAGAGAGATATATTAATGACAAGATCAAGGCCAGGTCGTAAAAATATAAAATCCTGTTTTAGGATGCTTTCTATTTTATTTGTCCTCTTCGGGTTGTCCCTTTCTTTGGGGATTTCTTTTATTTCCGCGGCTAAGGTTCTTACATCGATCGAGGTTTTTAATTCTCGCAGTATTTGGAAAGATCTTCCACCCGGTTTCCTGGATGCTTTGTCGGAAAAGCTCGGCTCAGCGGCAGTGGCAACAGAATTTATCGCCTTTTCAGAAACGAGCGGAATTCTACATAATGAGATTTTGAAGCTTGTTCATGAGGAGCCTTCTCTGGCCATAGGGTTGGTCGCTCAGGCGGTTTCGCGCTATGCCAATTTATTTGGAGGACTGGGTGAATTCGGCGAAGCAGAACGGATATTAAAGATCGCGCTCTTAATAAGACCCAGAGATCTGAATGCCATGCTCAACATGGCATTCGCGAGTCTCGGTCAAAATGATTGTAAAACAACAAGGATCATTGCCGATAAGGTGCTTGTCTCCAAACCCGACCCTCAGAGCCTTGATGTCCTTGAAGTCAGGGAGGTGGATAAGTGGAGCGACTTTAAGAGAATTGCAGAAGGGCTTAAGGATATGTGTCGTGGGAGGGATTGAGCCAAATCCGTGCTTACGGTCGGATCTTTTTTTACTCGATCTCAGTGAGAAGTCGGGTCAGGACCCACCCCTGCTTTCCCGTCGGGGTCCTGACCTCAGTCCATTCATTCTGAGTCTGTATTGAATGTACGAATGAGCCGCTGGAAAGGCGCGTGCGAATTTGAGATGTTGTGGCAGGGTCTGACCGCACGTTGAGGATATCAGGGGTGGTCACCTTGTAAAGTTTCTTTCCAAGCGCAGGAAAACGTCCGGTGAGTATTAGACGTTTGAATCTCTCTTGGCCCTTAGAGAGTTCCGCGGTACGAACAAAAATCCTCAGCGTCATGTCACTCAGTTGGAGTGGATTCAGTATTGATGCCTCCATCGGCCTTGGTGAGTTTCCTTTAATACGAAGTTTGACCTTGAAAGGACCGGGATTCGGACTTTCAAAGAGGGTATACGTTTTTCCTCCGACCTTCAATTTAATTGATTCAAGGTCTCTGTCCGAAGGATCTTTAATCGTCGTGGTCAATTTGAACTCGTCTTCCCAATAGAGTTGCATCTGATCTCGATAGCGTGATGGGATAGGAATTATTGTGCGGCCGTCCAGGAGCACGACTGCGTCATCTATTCCCCTGGGGGGTTTGAATGCGTGCTTGAATGCGGATTTAAAAGAGACGAGTTGCTTTTTTTTGAGATCATCCGACATCTCTGCCATATCTCTGGTTGTTGTCTCGATTCGTTCTCTGAGCGCGATAATTTCCATTACATGGTCTGCGACCCGTTCATGAAGCCGGGAATTGTCTTCTTCCAGATTCTCACGAGATGTCGTTTCCTTTATTACTGTTTGTTGGTGGATTTTATCCTTTGCGATGCCGAGTCCGAGCGCAATAACAAGGCAGAAAAGGGATATCCAGCCTCTGGGGGTAATTCTATTTAAAAAGGCGACTTTGTCTGGAGACCACCGGTCATCATCAAAGGCGAAGGTTGATTGACCGAGCGTATCACCGCCAAAGGCGGACAGTATGGCCACAACCCCAAAGAACACAAGGGCAACATTGATAAAAAACACCGTTCAGCGTCCTCTCATTATTAATGATCGACAACAATATTAGATATTCCAGATAGGATCAAGCCTTAAATTGTAGCATGATTTATCGGAGGGTGCTTAGGAAAGTTCTGAATAAGTCATGACTCGCTCTTTCGGGGCTAAAATGTCCCGCTTCTGCGTTACAAATATTGAAAATAGCGGGCTATGGCTTCGCGAGAACCATCCTCTGCGATTTTTGCCTTGAATCGGAATATTTTATCACCTGAGAAACGCAACCCAGACTTATTCGGAGCTTCCTTAGGTTAAACTTTTATGGAGAGGAATGTCCCACGGGATCGATAAAATTCAACTGTCGCAAATCGAGCTCCCACAAAATAAACGGGGCGGTTCTGTGACCACGCCTCTCGGCAATTTGTAATTCTGACGGTCCCCTTCAATAAGGGTGATTCAATTTTGAGCTCCGTAGAGCGGGCCATTTTTTCTTTAGAGATAAATCGCACCCCTTTTGACGAAAGATCAATGAGTTTCCCCGAATGTTTCTTCTCAGACTGAAAGTATTGATAAGAGAGATTCCCTTCTTTCTGATGACGGTCGGATTCCCTCTGTTCAGATGTTTGAGTGCTGTGATGAGACTTTTCCTGGACCCGCTTTCCGCATACCGGACACCGGCCTTCATGAAAGAGGTCAGGAGAGCCCTTGCCATCCTCTTCGCAGACAGGACACGCTTCTTTTTTTATTGATTCCTGCTTGGTAGTACCGGATACGGAACGCTTACTCTGTTTTTCAAACAGACCTTGATCGTAGTCTGCTCTTTTTTTAAGGTCACTCAATGTTTGATAGGCATCATTAATCAATACGGCTGCTGTGGCTGTGCCTCCCAAATCGGGATGGTTTTTCAAGCGGCCCATCAAGGTTCGATAACTTGCCTTAATCACCTCGGGAGGGGCGTCCGGTTGTACTTGTAAGATTCGGTAATAATTACGTCGGTTTTTCAAGGTCAAGAGTCCTAAGTAGAAAATTACTTCCAGATTGATCTATTGAACAATCCTCGCCTCTTCGGGGCGAGGATTGTCGTACCCTGTGCATTTTGCCATGGATCCCTTGTTTAAAGCTCATGCCATGAGTTCAGTATTAATGGTGCGTGGCCAATGGCGTTTGTCAAGGCCTTACAGCTGTACTGAATGCTTGTATTTCCATTAGACTTAATTCTGAAGTTTTCCACGCTGGTATCTTCGTTGGTATTGGCAAGGATGATTCCCCCGGTGATGGAATCATTGCCGTTTGCCTTTATGCGATCGAACCCCGCGTCCCCCGTGATAACGATGAGACCGTTCCATTCGAAGTTGCCATTAAATTCAACCCGTCCTTTCTTGGATGTTTCACTGTTGATGATGAGAATACCGTATCCTGTTGTGTTGCCATTAAATTTCATCCTTACATCTTCCCCAGTCATCATAATGACTGTAACCTGGGGATCATCAACTGTTCCCCAAACGACATCATCATTATTGACCTTCTTATCATCAACAATAATTGTTTGATCTGCCTTTTCTCCGAGCAGTGAGGCGATATTCTGGACCATGGTCGGGCTCATATCACTCGGACGAAGTTGAATGCTGGGATTCAGTCCGATACCCGTAATGTTATCACCTGCGTGTTTCTTCACATCAATATCGGTATAGGTGTCCATCGAATCAACTGAAATCCCAGCTTTGTGCTCTGCACAGTCACTCCCAACGACAGGTGTTTCGTCCGCCGGAAGGTCGCCGTTGATCGTGGCGTTTCCGGAGAATTTAATTCGGCTAAAGTTTCCGGAAACGCTCATGGAGGCGTTAATGGGCAAAGTTAATGCCGGATTGCTGACCTCCGCCTCAATGGTTTTTGATCCACCGGAAGGATTCACTGCTATTGAGGTGACAAAAATACTGTTTGTATCTGCGACGTTTCCCGAATCGCTGGTATTGGAGACCTTAACCGTGTATCCCATGCCTGGGGTTCCGTTGAAATCACTTACCGTGATCCAGGACTGCCCGACATTGGCGGCAACAACCACATCAAAGTCCTGTCCCTTGAGCTCCCGAAGGGCATGCTGTACGCCGGCCTCTGCCACATAGAGTGTTTCTGCGGTGACTCGTTTATTTCCACCAAGATGCAGCTCAGTGGAGGTCGCCATGATGGATGCCATGCCGATTGTAGTGACTATAGCAAGCATTAGCAATGAGATGACTAAAGCCATTCCCCTTTCATTGTGAAGGCAGTTCAGTGAACATTTGACTAAGTTTCCCTGTCTGCTTCCTTCCTTTTCCATAGTTGATCCTCCTATGATAATCTAAGAGGCTTTTTTCAAGAGTGATTTGGACAGGTGAAGTATTTAAGAACTGCCTTGCCCTTTTACACTCATAAAAAAAGCCCGTTCTCTTCAGAAACGGGCCACTCGATAAAACTTCAGTTTTTCCATTTATCCGAGGTGGCCCAACCAGCATACCTTCCGACTGAAAGAAAGAAGGTGAAGCTTTGTGACTTTGCGTCCCGATCTTTCGATCGGTTTGCCTTTATCTGGATTACATATGGTAATCCACGGCGCACGTCGCGCACCGGGACTCCCTTACTGAGGGGAATCTACGGCAATAGTACCATAAAATATTGCTTTGTCAATTTTTCTGGAAGATCAAGTTTTCATGGATGACGCCAAACGACACGGGTCTTGTTGTCCTATTGGGACAATCAGGTCCCGTCATATTGCTTTGATTCCTTTCTCAGTGTATCTTCTGATACTAAAGGACCCTCTGAATAAGTCATAGATTGTTTTTTCAGGGCGAAAATGTCCCGTTTCTGCGTTGCAAATATTGACAATAGCGGCTATGGCTTCGCGAGAACCATCCTCTGCGATTTGAGTCTTGAATTGAAACATTTTATCTCCTGAAAAATGGAAGAACCGTCCTATAAGAATGGGGAGGATTCTTCGATACGAGTTGAACTTAAATGATTTTATGCTTACGCGATGCGTACCAACCAAGACTTAATCAGAAGTTCTATAAATAAAGCCGTCATCAGGAAAGTGTGATGTTGTTGGATGGTCACCGCATCTTTATGCTGGGGTTGTTTATGTTTTCTTTGGGATCGGCGGGTTGCGAGTTTCCATCTGACCCTCAGGTCCGGCGGGTTTCTATTGTTCTCAAAGCGGAATCTCTGGGGGATGAGGCCTTTACCCCAAATCCTATCCGCGTTCCCCTGGCGGGAAAGATTATCTGGAAAAATGAAGATAATATTTCCCACTCCATTGTGGGGGACGCGAAATCGGGGCCCTGTGCCTTCAGGTCGGAACCGATTGGCCCGGGAAAGCGCTTCAAGAAGATCTTCTATAAGAGGGTTGTGTGTCGTTATTATTGTGGTCTGCATGGCCGTTCGATGCGCGGTAAATTCATCGTGGAGTAATGCCTCACGAAGAATGATTACGGATAATATTTAAGGGAGAATATATGAAAGAAGTGAAGAGAGACCGTTTGCCGGATTGTGTCCGGCCTGTCCTGTATGAGATTGCACTAAAAGTTCTTCCTGAAGAAAAAACTTTTTCCGGAAGTGTTCAGATTGACCTTCGTATTGATGCGCCTGTCCGGGAAATTATTCTTCATTCTCTTGACTTGAATATTGGTGGGGTGAAGTTTCAAGAGGGGGAGTCTGACCCGATTTCTGTCCGGATCAAGAAGGATCTTCCCTCAGAAACGATCTGTCTTTCATTGAAAGAACCGGTCCCAGCCGGTACGGCCCGGCTTTTCATCTCTTTTTCCGGCAGGTTGAACCGGCAGATGCGAGGACTGTATGAGGCCCATGCAGAAGGAGAGACCTACGCCTTTACACAATGCGAGGCGACCGACGCCCGACGGATTTTTCCTTGCTTTGACGAACCGGCGATGAAGGCCCGATTTCGCCTAAGCGTGTGCGTTCCTTCTAATCTTACGGCCCTTTCGAACATGCCGGTGATTGAAGAGAAACAGGATAAAATTCAGAGTGAAGGGATGAAAGAGCTTGTCTTTGATGAAACGCCCGTTATGTCGACCTATCTTCTGGCCCTGGCGGTTGCGAAGTTGGAGAAGGAGGAAATAAAGATTGCCGGGACCCTTGTTGCAATCTGGACGCTTCCGGGAGAACTTCATCTCGGGAAGTTTGCCTTGGAAGTCACCTCCTCCGTTCTTCCCCTTTTAAATGATTATTTTGATCTGCCTTATCCCTATCCAAAGCTCGACCTCGTTTGTGTTCCTGATTTTGCGATGGGTGCAATGGAGAACTGGGGGGCCATCTTTTTTCGGGATTCCTGTCTCCTGCTCGATAAGGATACCGCCTCGACGACGGCGCAGCGTCGCGTTGCCAATGTGCTTACCCACGAGATCGTTCATCAATGGTTTGGAAATCTGGTGACCATGGAGTGGTGGGACGATCTCTGGTTGAACGAATCTTTTGCAACCTGGCTGGCCTGTAAGATTGTCGATCAATGGCGGCCGGAGTGGCATTCCTGGGTGGAGTTTCAACAGGAAAAAGAGATCCCGCTTGCACTGGATGCCCTAGAGAGTACTCGGCCGATTCGAGCCAGTGTGGCAAGCAGTGCTCAGATCGAGGAGATGTTCGATGCGCTGACCTATGAAAAAGGCGCGGCCTGTTTGAGGATGGTTGAGCAATTTCTGGGGGAGGAGACGTTTCGAGAGGGTATTCGACAATACATCAAACAATATCAGTATAAAAATGCACCGGCGGAGGCGCTCTGGAAAGCCCTGGAATCGGCGTCCGGTCAACCGGTATCGGCCATTGCGACCGATTGGTTTACGCGACCGGGCTTTCCGTTGGTCACGGTCAAGGCCGGAGACGGCGATCTGCGGGAATTAATCCTCACACAGAAACGATTTCACGCCTCCGGCCAGGAAGAGGGTAATGAGGGAAGTCGCTGGACGATTCCATTCAGCCTCAAGTATGAAGATTCCGATGGGACCCATGTGCACCGCCTCCTTATCTCAGACGAGACGACACGGTGTCGTCTCCCCGGAGAGAGTGAGGTTCGCTGGGTTTTTGGGAATGCTGGAGAGAGCGCATATCTGAGGACTGATTATGATTCCCGTTTGCGGGATAAGCTACAACCGGTTATTGCGGCACAGCTTACACCTTCCGAGCGGATCGGAATTTTAAACCATAACTGGGCCTTGAGCAAGAATGGCGCACTTCCGATTTCTCGTTTCATGGAGATACTTTTCCGATTTAAGGGAGATAAAACGCGTGTTGTCGTTGAGGCGATGACTGGATATCTCGAAACACTATCACATCACCTGGTTTTATCCGGTGATCGCTCCGCCTTTGTCTCTCTGGCCAAAAGTCTCATTTTTCCGGTCTGGAAGGAATTGGGATGGGACCCGGCATCGGGGGAAAGCGATGATGTGCGTCTGGCCCGTGCATCCGCGCTTTGGGTGATGGGGGCAATCGTCCAGGATGTCGAGATTCTTTCAGAACTTCCCAGACGCCAGATCCTTTATCTCGCAAAGCGGGGATCTCTTGATTCGACCCTGGCGACTCCCCTGATCCGTCTTTGCGCGCGAACCGATGGCGGGACGCGTTTTGAGCAGTATCTCAATAAAATTAAGACCAGTAAGACTCCCGAAGATCGGGATCGCTACCTCATCGCACTTGCAGACTTCCAGAAACCGGCCCTCACCCGAAGGGTCCTGGACTTTGTCCTGTCAGAAGACGTTCGGGCGCAGGATTCCTGGAGACCGATCCGGGCACTCTTTGCGAATGCGGTGACGCAAGGGGAGACCTGGAAATTCGTCCAGGGTCACTGGAAGGAGTTGCGTGAAAAAGGAGGAAGTGTCGGTGCGCAGCGGATTTTACAGTCTACCCGTTCTTTGTGGGGGCAGGAATGGTATGGGGAGGTGGAGGCCTTTTTCGCGGCTCCGGAAAATAAGCTCCCCTCTGCCGAGCGGTCGCTTCGTCAAACCCTGGAGTTTATCCAGCTCGGTATTCGCTTCAAGGCGCAGCAGACGGAGGATCTCTCAACGTGGCTGCGGGAACGAAAGGGATAAGAAAGCGCTCAAGATCCGACGGTGAAATGAGAGACCTCAAGAACCTTGACGTATTTTCATTGAATCCTCTATAATGCTTTGTTTTTTAAAAGGAGTTGTCAGATGGGGACAGAGAATGATCAATATACCCAACGGGTTAAAAAGCTCCAGGCTCTCCGCGAGGCCGGGATCGATCCCTATGGTGCACGGTTTAGCGGAAAAACAGCTCTCCTTGAGATTCTGGATAAATATAATGCCGCGACAAAAGAGTCGCTTGAGGCACAGCCGGTATCGTACCGGATTGCCGGGCGGCTCATTTCGCTTCGTCGATTTGGGAAGGCTGCGTTTGCGCACATTCAGGATGCTTCGGGACGCCTGCAAGTCTATTTTAAAAAGGATCGCCTTGGGGAAGTGGGAAGCGCACTTTTCGAAAAGGTGGATATCGGGGATACACTCGGGATAGATGGTCTTCTTTTTCGGACAAAGACGGATGAATTAACCCTTGAAGCGAGCACGCTCACCTTTCTCTCAAAATCCCTCTATCCGCTTCCGGAAAAATGGCATGGACTCACCGATGTCGAGTTGCGTTACCGGATGCGGTATGTTGATCTCATCGCGAATCCGGATGTTCGGAAGGTTTTTATCCAGCGCGGGAAGATTCTTGATGTAATCCGGAACTTTCTGAAGGAAAGGGGCTTCTTGGAAGTGGAGACCCCGATGATGCATCCGATCCCGGGCGGCGCGGCCGCGCGGCCTTTTGTAACACACCACAACACGCTTGATGTTGATCTCTATCTGAGAATCGCACCGGAACTTTATTTAAAGCGCCTCATTGTCGGAGGTTTCGAACGGGTCTTTGAGATTAACCGAAATTTCAGAAATGAGGGAATGTCTACCATCCACAATCCCGAATTCACGATGCTGGAATTCTACATGGCCTATGCAGACTACGAAGAACTCATGACGATGACGGAAGAGCTCTTTTCAACGGTCGCACAGGAGGTTCTGGGGAAAACGCGGTTTACGTATCAGGGGACAGAGATTGATTTTACCTCTCCATGGGAGCGCCTTCCCTACCTTGAGGCTATCGCCCGCAAGCATGAGGTGCCCTTGGATGATCTTGCCGACGCCAAAAAGGTGGCCGATCTCCTGCTCCGGGTCGGACTCCCTGTCAAAGAAGAGGATTCTATCTGGAAACAGCTCAATATTCTTTTTGAGGAGACCGTTGAGCCTGAGTTGACGGGACCTGTCTTTATTATTGACTACCCGACGGAGATCTCTCCACTGGCAAAACGCAAGCCGAAACAACCTGAACTCACAGAGCGTTTCGAGTTGTATATCGCCTCCCGCGAGATCGCCAATGCTTTTTCAGAATTGAATGATCCGAAGGATCAGCGGGCCCGGTTCGAGGCCCAGGTGGCCCAGCGGGATGCGGGTGATCCGGAGGCACATCAGATGGATGAAGATTATCTAAAGGCATTGGAATACGGGATGCCTCCCACCGCAGGGGAAGGCATCGGAATTGACCGGCTTGTCATGTTATTGACTGACCAGGCCTCGATTCGGGATGTGATCCTCTTTCCCCAAATGCGGCCTCAATCCTCCAACAGCGGCACGACGATAGCAAGCCGGGATTAGTCCGCACCTTAAAGGAAAAACCTGATGTCCCTTCCCTATGAATTTTTTATTGGTTTTCGGTATCTGAAGGCGAAACGTCGCCGAAAGGGAGCTTCGCTGAACACCGTGATTTCGATCGGCGGGGTCACGGTGGGCGTTGCGGCTTTAATCGCGACCCTTGCCGTCATGACCGGTTTCAAGGAAGATCTGCGGGATAAAATCCTGGGAACAAATTCTCATATTGTAATCACTGACCGGACCCGGGACAACATCAGCGACTATCAAAGACTGGTTGAAAGAGTTGAGGAAGTCTCACTCGTCAAGTCGGCGACCCCTTTTATCTTCCGGCAGGTTTTGCTTTCCTCGCAGTCCAATGTTTTTGGAGTCGTCCTCAGGGGGATTGATCCTCAAAAAGAGAATGAGGTGACGGAGATTGGAAGAAATATGGTGGAAGGTACATTGAATGATTTGATGGACCCGCCCCCGCCTCTTCTCTTGGAGAGTTTGACCGGATCCGGATCTGATGTTGAACCTGAAAGGGTATATCCTGGTGTTATTATCGGAAGAGAGCTGGCCGGGCGTCTCGGGGTGTTCCGGGGAGAAATTATCAATGTCATCTCACCGGTTGGAAAGGATGGAAGCTCGATTGAGGAGTCACTTGGCGGGCCAATGGGCTTTACCCCGAAGATTCGGAAATTCCATGTGGTCGGTATTTTTGATTCAGGGATGTATGAATACGACTCTTCTCTGGCATATGTCTCGATCCGGGAGGCGCAGAAATTTTTTAATCTTTCCGATGTTGTTACCGGAATCGAGGTGAAAGTGAATGATATCTTCCTTGCCGCTGAGGTGGCTCAGGAAATAGAATCACGCCTGGATTTTCCTTTTCAGGCCCGCGACTGGATGCAACTTAACCGGAACCTGTTCACAGCGCTGGAGATGGAAAAGGATATGATGTTTGTTATTCTGATTTTAATTATCCTGGTTGCTTCGTTCAATATTGTCAGCACCCTCACGATGACGGTTGTCGAAAAAAGCAGGGAAATTGCCATTCTGAAAGCGATGGGGGCGACCCGAAAATCAATTACGCGGATCTTTATGCTGGAAGGGCTGATTATCGGCGGCGTGGGTGTCCTCCTGGGTATTCCCCTGGGACTTTCCATCTGCTGGGTCCTTCAGACGTTTTATACCTTACCGGGAGATGTTTATTACATCAGCCATCTCCCGGTCAAACTTCACGCTTTAGATGTAATCCTGGTTTCCGTGTCGGCGATGGTCATTGGGCTCCTCGCGACGATTTATCCCTCCCGGCAGGCCGCAAAGCTTGATCCCGTCGTGGCGCTGCGTTATGAGTGAGGCGCTTGCATCACAGGGAAGTGTTCTGATCGAGGTCACCGATCTCTATAAATCTTTTACCATGGCCGGAGAGGAACTGGTCATCCTCAAAGGGGTGTCGCTGACGATCCGAGAAGGAGAGGTTCTGGCGATTGTCGGCGCGTCCGGCGTCGGGAAGAGTACGCTCCTAAGCATCCTGGGTGGGCTCGACAGACCAAGTTCGGGGAAGATTACTTTTGATGGTGTCGATCTGTTTGGCCATTCTGACGCGGAACTGGCGGGATTCAGGAATAAGAAAATTGGATTCGTTTTCCAATTCCATCATCTCCTTCACGAATTTTCAGCCCTCGAAAATGTGATGATGCCCGGCTTGATCCGGCGGATGAATCGTGGAGATATTGAGACGGCCGCACGGGAGATGTTGAATTCCGTCGGACTTTCTCACCGCCTCAGGCATAAACCGGGGGAACTCTCTGGAGGAGAACAGCAGCGGGTGGCCATCGCGAGGGCACTGGTTCTTCAGCCCAAATTGATCCTGGCGGATGAACCGACGGGAAATCTCGATACCCATACCAGTGATGAGATCTTTGGATTGCTCAAGGAGCTTAACAGGAAAAAAGGGATGACCTTCATCCTAGTGACCCACAATGAAAGACTCTCGCTTCAGGCGGACCGGGTGTTCAATATGGTGGATGGAAAGATAGAGAGAGGATGAGGTTAAAAGAGCATTGTGAGGGCGAATTCGGCCTTTGCCTCCTCCGGGATCTCGTCACCGTCGATGTTGGTTGTCTCTTTTGAGATAGCCGCGGCGATATCGAAATTGAAGAGGAGAAGGTCCCATCCGATTCCGGCAGTATAGACAAGGCCGATATCACTTTCAGCAAGATTTTTATATGCGCCGCCTCTATAAATTGTTGGAATGATCCAGCGAAAATACCAGGGAAGTTCCTTGTTCAAGGCAAATTCGATTCCCGCACCCAAGGTCTGGGAGTCAAAACCCTTCCCAACTGTTGTCCCATTTTTTGTAAGATCTAGGTCAGCAGCAAGGGTGATAAAGCGGGTCGGCTTGTAGGCAAGTCCGGCCCGAATTTGAGGCCTTTCCGTAAGATGGTCCGGATCGCCCGGGAGGACGACCTTCATGTCGAACTCGGGGGAATTCAGATTCCGGCCGACGATTCCGAAGCGCAAACGGTCTCCAGGGCGGTAGAGGAAGGCGAGGTCCACACCGAAGTTGGTACTTTCAACAAAATCGTCAAGCGCGCCATTGAGGGCGGTGTCAAAATTAGTGTCAAAAAGCTTCGGGGCGAAATTATAGACGCGTGCTTTCATAAACTTGATATTTCCGCCGATGGCAAGGTCATCTGAGAGGGCCAGACCATAGGTCAGAGGAAATTCGGCGATGCCTATTCCCTTGAACTGGATTGTCGACGTGTTGTTTTCGATGGTTCCCCCGGAAGTTGGGCCGGTTGCGATACTATTTGCCAGAGTGGCTACATTCTCAATCTGTGTGGCAATGTCAGGTGGAATTGTCGTACCTGGAGGTGCGGCGGCCAAACCGGTATCCACGGCGTTGATGAACCCGATTGCTTGAGCGGAGGTCCATTCTAGTGTGGCGGTAAGATGAGTATTTAAAGCGGTTTCCTCGAAGACGCTAAGTCCGGTTGTATCTCCATTAAGAACTGTCGTACTGCAAGTGAAGCAGGAAAAATTTGTCGGGTCTGTAAAATCAGCGATGGTAAATGTTGTTGTCGTGGCATTTGTTTGCGCAATATTGACAAGATCAATAATTGCTCTTGCGGTGACATCGAGCGAGGCAGATCCGCCGAGTCCAAAATGGCCAAACTGTGTCCTGAAGCCGGCATTTTCAATAACAGTCAAGGCTCTGTTTGGATTCTCGTCAAAGGCCCTGAGCGTATCCAGGAGTTGAATGAAGTCGGAAACCTTGTCCAGGGGGATCGTGGCAGCACCGAGGACCGTAAAATCGAATTTTGAGAGGTCGTTCAGGAAGACCGCGAAGTCTTCATGACTCTTGGTCCCGACGCCGATATCCACCAATTGCAGGCTCCAGTCTCGACGCCCATAATCTCCACCGCCTGGATCGCTAAAAAACCCAAAGGCGGCGGGGTTCCAATAACTGGCGGTGGCGTCGTTGGCGACGGCGACACCAGCTCCTCCCATCCCTAAGGCCTTAGGCCCGATAATCTGCCATTCCCCGGCCATCGCTGTGAACGGCAGGGAGAACAAGACAAGCGAGAAAAAGAACATGCGTTTTAGCCGGCTTTCCTTCTTCATACGGTTAGAACTCCTACTCTAAGTTAGCTTAATGTGGCATCTCATTGATGAGAATCTCCAGAAGGTCATCTGCAATCTCCTCAAGTTTCGGCTTGAATAAGAGGTAATCTTCAGTTAGTTCATGGTTGGCTTTCCAGATGATCGTTCCTTTTGAGGCGTCTACCAGTTTCAATCCGAGACCGACCCTTCCCACCTTGTTCCCTTCCATTCGGCCATAGCCCCATGAAGTGATATAGGTCAGAAACAGCGCGTCGGCCTTCAGCTTGTTATGCAGCCGTTTCGCCATCTCGGAATCCGATACCCCCAGGGTATTGATTCTCTGGATGTAGGCCGAAAGGTCGATCGCGAGCTTCGGGGTTTCTAATGTTCGGGTCTTAATCGTGGTGACATCGACGACATTTTCGAACCACCCGCGATCGGCGAGGTTCCGGGAAACGGCCACATCAACGATATCTCTGGCCGATTCATACTGGCCGACTGTTGCCGGAAGGACGGCGATGGTTCTTGGATGGAAGTCTTTGGCTTCCGGACTGATTTGGCTGAAGTTAAGGCTACCGCAACCCACAAGAAAGGTGATTATCAGGAACAGGAGGAGTTTTTTTGTCGGTTCACAAAAGGATTGTTTCGCAGAGGGGCGCATCGGAAGTTTCATCGTATGTTCCTTTACAATTAATAATTGTCTTGTGGTATGAAAAAAATAATAGATTCTTCCGAAGGTTTGGGATAACGAATAAAAGCTATCAAGGGGATACACTTTTGTCAAGTAAACCCTCGAAAACTTTACTTTTTTACTGAAAGATGCGATAATTCGTCACTTTATTGGAAGCGACTTTAGTTTTGGTCTACTCGGAGAATAGATGAATCAGGTTCGCGTTCGTTTTGCGCCCAGCCCCACCGGATTTCTTCATGTAGGCGGTGCCAGAACCGCCCTTTTTAATTGGCTCTTTGCCCGTCATGCGAAAGGGAAATTCTTCCTCCGGATTGAAGACACCGATCTCTCCAGATCGACCGATGAGGCGATTGAGGCCATCTTTGACGGTATGCGGTGGCTCGGTCTTGATTGGGACCTCTGGGAAGGATCAGAGGCGAATCCGGTCCGTCAGACCGCCCGCTTCGACGTCTATCGGGAGAAGGTTGAGACCCTTTTAGAGCAGGAGAAGGCGTATCGTTGTTACTGTAGCCCTGAGGAGTTGGTCACCCGTAGAAAGGAGGCGCTCAAAGCGCGGCAGGTCCCGCGCTACGATGGGCGTTGCCGTCAGCTTACGGCCCCTGTTCCTGGGCGTCCTGCGGCGATTCGCTTCAAGGCCTCTTCCGTAGGGGAGATTGTTGTCGATGACATGGTCAAAGGGAAAGTGGTCTTTGACAGCAGGACGGTTGACGATCTCATTATCATGAGATCGGACGGTAGCCCGACCTATAATTTCTGTGTTGTGGTCGATGATGTCGATATGCAGATTTCCCATGTGATTCGCGGGGATGACCATTTGAACAATACTCCGAAGCAGATCCAGCTCTACAAAGCCCTTGGGTACGCCCAACCGCGATTCGGCCATCTCTCTATGATCCTAGGGTCGGATAAAAGTCGGCTGTCGAAGCGGTATGGCGCGACCTCTGTACAACAATACCGTGAGGAGGGTTACCTGCCGGAGGCGATGGTCAACTACCTGGTTCGCCTAGGCTGGTCTCATAAGGACCAGGAGCTCTTTACATTGCCGGAGATGATCGAGAAGTTCTCGATGGAACGCGTCGGATCCTCAGCCGCCATTTTTAACCAGGACAAGCTGCTCTGGATCAATGCGAATTATATCAAGACCGGTGATCTCGAACGGATTGCCCAATTGCTTCATCCTCATCTGCAGGGGCTTGGTATCGATCCCGGCCAACTCGACCCCGATCACTTGCTTAGGGTGGTGAATGCCCTTCGTGAACGATCACGAACCCTGAAAGAGATGGCCGAATCGGCCTTCTACTTTTTTTCAGACAAGATTTCGTTTGATGACAAGGCGCAGAAGTTTCTGACGGTCGAGAATCTGCTGATCCTTAAGACCGTCCGTGAAAAATTAGAAAAAATTCCATTCGAGCATGACCCGCTTCGGGAGGTCTTCAAGTCGATCAGTGCGTCGATGGATAAAAAGCTGGCCAAGGTTGCCCAACCGGTCCGTGCAGCCGTGACAGGGAAGACCGTGAGTCCGGGAATTTTTGATGTGCTGGAGGTTCTTGGAAAAGAGAAGGCCCTGGAACGTCTGGATTTCCAGATCGAAAGCTTGTCACAAACAGAAAAGGGTTCAATGCCCTGAGTCCCTAGGGTGCTTCTTCTGCGTGAATGGGAGCCGTCAATAAGGCGAGGAGTAAAATCAGTGGGAATATTTTCGTGGTATCCTCCATCTAAACGCTTCGGATCTATTGAAGCTGCAAAAATTTGATCAGATGGTTTCGGATAAGTGTGATCTCCTCCGAGATTACCTGGTGCCCCATGGGGTATTCCTTTAAATCGACCGTGTACCCTTCCTTTCGCAGTGTGTCCAAAGCCTGACGCGATCCATTTACGTTGACGACGGCGTCTGCCGACCCATGGACAAGGAGGATCGGCATCTTGGCGGATGCCGGTGATTTTTCTGTTGGAATCGCTTCGGGGGATGAGAGAAAGCCGCTCATCGCGACGAGACCGGCGAGGAGTTTCGGAAACCGGAGCCCCACATCAAGACTGACCACTGCCCCCTGGGAGAATCCCATCAGGACAATCTTTCTGGCCGAGATCTGGCCCTTTTCGATCAGGTGATTGAGCAGGTCGAAAAGGAGCATCCGGCTTTTTCTGATCCCGCTGTGCTGGTCCGGCGGCGAAGCAAACCACATTCGTCCGTCAAAATCTTCAAGGAAGGGGAGAGGCGCGTCGGGAAAGATCCACCGTAGGGAGGGGAGGGAGAATTCGTCCGCAAGGGGCATAAGATCTTTCCCTATCGTCCCACGTCCATGGAGAAAAACCACGCAGCCTTCCATCGGCTGTGCCGGTGGGATTTCATTCCAGAGAAAATGAGCGGACATTGGTTTATCCCTCCAAGCTGAAAGGGGTTGGCATCATAGCGGTGGGATAAAATCGTTTTCATCGATCGTGATCCGACGCTTGAACTTCCTCTCCAACCATTGCCTGAATGCGTTCCGTGTGGTCGGGATGAGCAGGCCGAATCCAAGAAGATCGGTCAAGAGACCCGGTGTCATCAGAACGAGTCCGGCTGCAAAAATCAAGACGCCGTTCACCATGTCCTGTGTTGGAATTCTCCCGAGTTGAAGCTCTTCCGTGATCTTTCTCCAGACAAAGAGTCCTTGCAGTTTGGCCAGCGAGGCCCCCATGATGCCGGTTCCGATCTGAATGCCTATGGTCGGCCAGAATCCGATCAGCGATCCCAATTTAATGAGGATGGTGATCTCGATGAAGGGGACCACGATGAAAAGAATGAGCAATATTGCGAACATATGTGGATACCCTCCGGTGAGCTCCCCAAGATCAGCGATTGATCTTGGGGAGGACCGTCAAGTCGCTTGAAAGACAAGGCCAGAGGCCATAAGGGCGATCGAGGCGTACTCACCTGTACGGTGGGAGATCTCTGGCCGATAACACAGTCATTTTCAGGCGAATCGGCGGTTCCTAATTCCGTAATCGCGGAATTAGGAAGATAGGGAAGTGTAGCTTTTTATCGTCAAGAGGGTCAAGATGATTCGGCATTGCAGGATGACAAGTGGGTTTCTTAATAAAACGTCATTCTTCCGGAAGTCGGGCGAAGGGCGCGTTCTTCGAGGAAAACCTCAACTTTTATTCTAACCTTAGGCAGAGGAATAAAGTGTTTTATAAAATCGTAGATCTCGAACAAGGGACCAAGGAATGGCTTGCATGGCGAAGCCAGGGAATTGGAGCATCGGACGCCCCAGCGATCATGGGAGAAGGTATTTGGAAGAGTTCGGCCACACTTATGAAGGAAAAGTGTGGGAGGACGAAAGCAAGCTTTATCAACCGTGCCATGGCGAGAGGGAGCGCACTAGAGCCTAAGGCGAGAAGGTGCTACGAAGAAAAAGTGGGGATTCGTGTTTATCCGGTCTGTCTCCAGAGCGTGGAACATGACTGGCTTCGGGCCAGTCTGGATGGTTTGGCAACGGATGGACGTACTGTCGTTGAAATCAAATGCGGTGAGAGTTGTTACCGAAAGACGTCAAAGTCTCAGGCTGTTCCCAAGTATTATTACGGGCAATTACAACATATTTTAGCCGTGACCCATCTTCCGTCCATCGATTTCTATTGTTACTTTCCGGGACAGACGGGGGTACATCTGTGCATTCCGAGAGATGATTTCTACATCAAACGGCTCCTTGATACGGAATATCAATTCTGGCAGGAGGTTTGCGAGAACCGGTAATAATCCCGCAATGTGGCAGTCCAAGGGAGTCTGCAGGGGGTGCTTCAAATCGGAACTTAAGGAAGCTCTGAATAAGTTATGAATTGTTTTTTCAGGGCTAATAATATCCCGCTTCTGCGTTTCATATCTTGACAATAGCGGGCTATTCTCCATGATTTACGCCTTGAATAGAAACATTTTATCTCCTGAAAAACTCACCTCAGACTTAATCAGAGCTTCCAAAGACGTTTTTTCCCTTCCAGGCCAGGGGTTTCCACGTGGTCCCCGCTTTGCGTCAGGATGCTCGCCATCTTTACCTTCTCCCAACTCTTTGCGTTACCCTCCTGAAGACCTAAGCGGATATTCTCCACTGTGAGAGACGCCAGGCCTCTATAGTGATTTGCAAAGAAAAGGACAGCCAACACCCTGTCTTTATGGGTTCTACTCTTTAAAGGGTTCAGGAACACAACCAGAGTCATATGCGTACTCTCCTGCTGTATCGAGCCTGTATTTACAGGATTGTTCGTTGCCTACGCGAGAGGCCCATTAATCTTATCCGATAATGAGACAGTGTCAATTCCCGAGAGATCTTGTTCGGAGCTATTCATTATGAAGTTATACTGCCGGTTTATCCCAAGATCCAATTTCGAATACGGGGGCTCCACACATTTGTTTTTGAGAAGAGAAATATGTTACGATCTTCTCCGATATTTATTCGAGTATTTATGGGGTTGAATCAACAATGAACATATCAATACGATCAACAAAAGAAAACAAATGCAGGGTGGTCACCTCTTGCTGGTTTATTGGGGGGTTGTTACTGGTTTTCTTACTCGTGGGTTGTAGGCCGCAGACCGAGATCCCAGTAGAAGAACGTGCGCCAAGCGGTTGGGAGATCAAGGATATCGGGGCCAAGGTTTCTTTGGGGGGCATCTTTTTTATCGATGAAAAAAATGGGTGGCTCAGCGGGAATAAGGGGACAATCTTTCATACGAGTGATGGGGGTGAGACCTGGTCTCAGCAGGAGACAGGAACCGAGAGGCTCATTGTCTCTATTTTCTTTCTGAATCCAAACGAGGGATGGGCCGTCGGTGAAAACGGTTTGATCCTCCACACCTCGGACGGTGGTCGTAAATGGGCCTGGCAGCTTGTAGGAAAGAAGATCCGAAGGAAAAACCTGACCGATGTCTATTTCATCGATGCGAATCGTGGATGGGTCTCAGGCTTGAAAGGGGCCTTCCTGAAGACAGAAGATGGCGGTTTGAGCTGGGGGCCCGCGCGAGGGGAATCCCGTGCCAACCTCAATTCGATCTTCTTCATCAACTCCCGACGGGGCTGGATCGCTGGAGACGGTGGTGGGCTTCTTTACACAGACGACAGCGGTACGACCTGGTCGGTTCAGGATACAGGAATAAAAATGGACCTTCATCGGCTCTTTTTTATCAATCCGGAGACAGGTTGGGCGATTGGCGCCCGCGGCACCATCCTGAAGACGATCGATGGGGGCAAATCATGGGTGGCCAAAGAGAGCGGCCTCCCTACATTTCTTCTCGGGATCTTCTTTCTGGATGAACAGCTTGGGTGGGCTGTCGGTGCGGCCGGAACGGTCCTGCGTACCGATGATGGGGGAGAGACCTGGACGCAACAGATCACCGGGACCATCCAGTTTTTGATTGATGTCCACTTTATCGACAGAAACGTGGGATGGGCCACAGGTAAGAACGGGACCTTAATCTACACGAAACGCGGCGGGATCCCGCCGGAGGGAGAAGTATCAGAGATCTCAGGGATCAAAGAAATCGGAGTTTCCCTGGAATAGAGGTCAACTTACCGAAGATTCTCAGGGTTTGAAGCTTTTCTCCTGTCCCTTCTGGCCCGTCGTTCTTTCCCGCTTCGGGTGTCTGTTCCCCGGTAATTCGGGTCACTGTTTCTACGGTCTAACCCTGATCTTATTTCTTCTCCCGAACGGCGTTTTTTCTGTATCCCGTCAGCGGGGCCCGCTGACGGGATATCTCCTTCTAAGAATCCCCATTTGTCCGCAATGCCGCATTTACATCGACATTCAGCCTTAAAACGGGTATCGAGATTGTAAGTATGGACCCTTATCGAGAGCGCCTCGCAGGCACATCTGGCGAGACCATCCTTGATAATACGTGCGATTTCCTGTTTAAGCCTCGCTTGTATTTCTTGCGAAAGGAAGGGGGGCCACCGGTATCTATCCTTCATTCTTCAACCTCATTTATTTCTTCCAATCGCTCTTTAGCATTTCCTTCATCAAAGGATTCTCTTAAGTGAGGCTAGGGTTTCTCCTGCCATTACCCCCGTTTAGATGGACACAATCGAAGACGTGACCTGCTCCAAAATTAGGAACAGACCATTAACCGGCAACCAAAAAGACCTGCGCCCTCTCTTCGTGTTGGGGCCAGAAACATGGCAATATGAATAATGACGGAGAGATTCTGACCACGAAGAATCTCTCCGCCTTTAGGACTGGCTCCCCTAGCCTGGTAAATCCGATCAATGGGAAGCATGCTTCTTTAATGTGGAGAAATTTATCAGATTGATGCTTCAAAAACAAGAAAATTACCCAGTTCTATATAGTTCCCCCTTATACTTTCATATCTGTTATAATCCCGAAAAGCATAATTTAGGGAGAAACTATGCGTGAACCAAAGAGGAAGCATATGAGATGAAGAAATTTTTATTATTGACGCCTGGCCCGGTTAATGTGGCAGGAAATGTGCGACTGGCTGTTTGTAAAGATGATATTTGTCATCGGGAAACTGATTTTAGTGATCTGTTGCAAAGCATTGAGAATAAACTGCTGAGGCTTTTTGAGATAAGGAATGTGTCTGACTATCGGGCAGTGGTCATTACGGGTTCTGGAACGGCATCGAACGAGGCCATCCTCTCTTCAGTCGTCGGGAATAAAAAGATCCTTATTTTATCCAATGGTGAGTTTGGTGAGCGTCTGCACCACATTTCTGCGATTCATAACAAAAACACTTTCCTCCTTGAAATCCCCTGGGGAAACGTCTTGGATTTAGGAAAAGTGGAAGCCTACCTACAAAACCATGAGGTTGACATCCTTATGATGGTTCATCATGAAACTAGCTCGGGGATGTTGAATTCCCTGGCGGATATTGGTGCATTATGCTTTAGATATGGCACGATGTTCATCGTAGACGGTGTAAGTAGTGTAGGTGCTGAAGTGATATGGAAAAACATCACATCACTTTTTGTTCCGGTTCGAGTTCAAAGGCAGTTGCGTCTTATCCCGGATTGTCTTTTGTGGTAGGAAGAACCTCCGCACTTGAAAACCTTAAAAATATGCCGCAGCAATCCACCTATCTGAACCTGTACCGGTATTATCAGTTCATCAAAAATATTTCTCAGACCCCGAATACCCCGGCCGTTCCTCTGTTTTATGCTCTGGAACAGGCTTTGGACAATATCTTGCTTGAAGGGCTTGCCCATCGTTGTGTTGATCTGAAATATAAAGCCAAATTCTTAAGACAGGGGATGTCGAATTTAGGCCTTAAATTCCTGATTGGACAACGCGATATGTGTTCTGTCTTAACCACCGTCCTTATCCCTTCTCACATTGATCTGGGTATTTTTCGTCAAAAATTACGAGAGAAATCTATTATCATCTATGAGGGCAAAGGTTGTTTAAATGGCCGTGTATTTCAGGTCGGAAATATTGGTGAGTTGTCTCTTGATGATCTCCAGTTTTTCCTGGATGCCCTTGGGGAGGTTTTACTGAGTTTTGATCGACTTTCAACAGGAATCATTGGCACAATCATCAAGCCTGTTCCTACTTTCTTGAAAGAATGCTTAGAGGGCGAGGATCAGGAAGCGCCCGCGACCGCTTGAATGAAACATTCCCTCGGATTCAATCCGTATTTCTCCGGTGTAAATGCTATTCTTCAGTAAAAAATAGAAGCATGCGTACGACAAAATTCACCCAAAAAAACGTAATCGAGCCGCCCTATTTTAGTAATTGGGCGGATTTATTTTTTCCAAAGATCGCTAATCTAATTCTTCCCTTCGTTTCAAGGTTCTCTTGGATTACACCTAATTTTGTGACATTATTTTCTTTCTTCTTATATGCACTAGGTTGTATATTCATTTTCATCGATGTTCCGAATCACTTATTTTACACTGCGATTCTTTTACCGATTGCTTATATCGGAGATTGTTTGGATGGTCAGTTGGCGCGGACCAAAGGATTGTCTTCCGACATCGGCAATTATCTTGATAAGGTTGTAGATGTCTTAAAAATATATATTATTACAATCTGTCTCTCCTACAATGCCTACCTTGCAAGCAATGACGTGACCTATGTCTTTCTGGGTTTTACCGCTTGTTTTTTCTTTAATTTCAGATACTACCTTAAACTTGAGACGATCTTCAGTCAGTTTAATAAAGACGCTCAATATCTGGTGAAAGCACGCGAAAGAAGACAGGTCTTGTATCGGGCGAAAGAAAGAGAATATCAACAACTTTCAGAGAGCTTTATGGGGAAGGTGAAATTATTCTGGCTCAAAAATCGCAGTATTTTTTGGGTGGATGAAGCAGAGTTTGTTGTCTTCACAAGTATCGGAGCAATATTTAATAAAATTGAAGAGGTCTTGTGGATCCTTGCCATGAGCCAAGGCTTAATCGCCTTCTGGCGTTTGTTTGAACGGGGATATCAAACGCATAAGGCCAAAGAGATGCTCCTTGATCCCATGAGAAAATAGAATGAAAGCAATAATATTGGCCGCCGGAGTGGGTTCCAGAATTAGGCCACTGACCAACAATTGCCCCAAAAGTCTATTGAAGGTCGGGGGCAATACGATTCTTGAAATGATGTTATCGCATATTCAGGATTGTGGAATTAATGAGGTTATCTTTGTTCTTGGATATTTGCAGGAACAAATCAAAGAGGCTGTGCGTGCAAAATTTCCGAATTTAAATGCTCATTTTGTGCTGAATGATCAATACGCAGAAACAAACACCGGATATTCTCTCATGTTGTGCAGGGACCGGGTCGGAGATTCTGCTTTTGTAAAATTTGATGCCGATGTCGTGTTTGATAAAGAGATTCTTAGTAGACTGATCAAAAGCGAATATGACACGTGTTTATGCATCGACAAGAACATCAATCTGGAGGCTGAAGAAATTAAAGTCATTGTTGAAGACCAGAACCGGGTTGTCAAGGCCAGCAAAACGGTACTTCCTCAGGATGCGATTGGAGAATCAATCGGCATTGAAAAAATTAGCAGCGAAACAGCTAAACTTTTGTTCAGTGAATTGGAAACCATGATGGAGAAGAAGGAAAATCATCAGGAATATTATGAAGGCGCGTACGAACGGCTCATTGAAAAAAATGTTCCGTTTTATGCCTTGGATATTTCCGGCCTGAAATGGACAGAAATTGATACAAAAGAGGATTTTGCAACAGCAGAGCTGATATTTAACCCTTAATCCTCAGGCGAGACGCCTTCGGAGGAGTATCCAGTTTTGTCCCGAATTGGCTCCTCGGGCCGGATTCGAACCAGCGACCAGTCGGTTAACAGCCGACCGCTCTGCCACTGAGCTACCGAGGAATATTCGTTATGAACACGTATAGAGGGTGCAATCCTCGTCTTTGCAGGACGGGGTTTGCGAGCGAATAAAAAAATAAATTGGTTTTTCTCCACTCGGATCGGAGAATCTTTGCCGCTTTGCGGCGGGATTCTTCAAAGCGGGGCACATTCTATCGAGACCAAGCCTTATTGTCAAGAAATCATCTAATTCATCCAGAATTCTCGCGCTTGCTCTGCGTGTTCAGAAATTGATCGATCTGCTTTGAAAGAAACTGTGCAACGTCTGTGGCGGTAAAGGGCCAGGCATAGATGATTTCAATCGTCGGGTGCTTTTTCCGTGCGCGTTGAATGGCTTCCGGAATATCTCCCTTGGAATGACTTCCTCCCTGAGTCATCATCGGGGTAATGACGATGACTTTCTCAGGCGAAGCCGCGACGGCCTCATCGAGTGCCTCGTCTATGTCCGGGCTGCAAAATTCGTTGAACCCCACGACCACGTTCCAGCCTGTTTCTCCACAAAGATGCCCCGCCAATTTGTGTGATCCGGCATAGAAGGGGTCATTTTTGGCTGTACGCGGCCAACGCCTCATTTTTAAGTCCAGGGTCTTGAGGCGTTGTTTGAGATCTGAATCGTCGGGTGGAGGATGTTTGAGCCGGGCGCGCAGTGAAAACAATGCGGCCTTCTCCTCCCTGGGGAAATCCAGAGGCGGTGTTCCGTGCATTGCCAGAACGATTACAGGTTTCTGAGGTTCTTTCTTTTGATCTGTGGCCAAGGACGGTCTCTTGAGGGGGAAAGATCTCTTTTGTTCATCGGAGTATAACATGGCCTGTTTGCAAAATCTTGTATCCCCTTCCGTTGAAAAAGGTTGATTTCACACTGGACTCGCTGTTAGAATCGATCGAAATTAAGGGCCTCATTTATAAAAAAGTGAAGGATGTTGTCGGGTTGTATTATGCGGTTATCGTGTTGTTAAATATGAAGGATGGAGGAAAGATCAATGGCAGAAATTAAAAGGCAATATGTGAATTATCTCTTCCTGAAGTTGGATCCTGCCTGGAGACGGCTTCCGGAAGCCGAACGGGAAGAGGGAAAAAAGGAGTTCCTCGCAGCAGTGGAGTCCTTTGGATCAGACTGTCTGGTTATTCCTTATTCCACTGTTGGGATCCGGGCAGAGGTAGATATCATGCTCTGGCGGATCAGCTATGATTTGCAGACGCTTCAGGACATGATGGTCAAGATTTCCAAAAGCGGCTTGGGAAAATATCTGAATACAGTCTATTCGTACCTGGCCATGACCAAGCGCTCTGTCTATGTCGATAAGCATTCCCACCCTGGACAGGAGTCAAAACGCCTGACGGTGGTCCCCGGAGAAGCCAAGTATCTCTTTATCTATCCTTTTGTCAAGACACGCGGGTGGTATCTTTTGACGAAGGCAGCCCGGCAGGGGATGATGAGCGAGCATATTGAGATCGGCCATAAATACCCAACGGTGAAGATCAATACCGGCTACTCCTTTGGTCTGGATGATGCAGAATTTGTCGTCGCTTTTGAAAGTGATTTTCCCTCTGATTTTCTGGATCTTGTGATGGAATTGCGAGAGGCAGAGGCCAGTCGCTATACAGAACGGGACACGCCGATTTTCACCTGTGTCCGGAAGAGCCTGCAAGATACACTGGAAGATCTGGGGGGCTGATGTGAGCAAAGAGATCCACGAAGTCATTATCATTGGGTCTGGTCCGGCAGGGCTGACCGCGGCAGTATACGCGGCCAGAGGCAATCTGCGACCTCTTCTGATTGAAGGTGCGCAAGCCGGAGGTCAGTTGATGATTACAACCGATGTCGACAATTATCCCGGCTTTGCGAGGGGGATTCAGGGGCCGGATCTGATCCTGGAGATGAAGAAGCAGGCGCAGCGCTTCGAGACGGCTTTCCTGACCGGTGATGTGACTTCGGTCAATTTTTCTGAGCGCCCTTTCAAGGTTGTGGTCGATGGAGACAAGACCTATACCGCAAAAACAATCATTATAAGCGCGGGTGCGCGTGCCCTGCTCCTCGGTCTGGAATCAGAGACCCGACTGATGGGCCATGGGGTCTCGGCTTGTGCGACCTGTGATGGTTTTTTCTTTAAGGACAAGCTGGTCTATGTCATTGGTGGGGGAGATACTGCTGTAGAAGAGGCCATCTTCCTGACCCGCTTTGCGAGTAGAGTTATTTTAGTTCATCGCCGTGACAGCCTCCGGGCCTCGAGAATTCTTCAGCAGAAGGCTTTTGAAACGCCGAAAATCGAAATGTTATGGAATACGGTCGTGGTGGATATTCTCGGCGGGGAATCCGGTCCGGTCAATGGAATTCTCCTGAAAAATGTAAAAACAGAGAAGATATCCGAGAACAAGGCCGACGGGGTTTTTATTGCGATTGGGCATACGCCGAACACGTCTCTCTTTGAAAAGTGGCTTGAACTGGATGAGCGTGGGTATATCAAGACGAAGCCCGGTTCAACGGAGACAAATATTCCGGGTGTCTTCGCGTCCGGAGATGTCCAGGACCCGATATACCGGCAGGCAATCACAGCCGCGGGAACGGGTTGCATGGCGGCGATCGACGCCGAGCGCTTTCTTGAAGGAGAGGGGCACGCTTAGGGTCTGTTCGGTAGTAAGATGTACTTCTGAAAGGTTCTTTTTTGAGTTCGGAGCAAAGGCGTGCATGATGGATCATGGAGCGAGTGAAGAGAAGGGGAACGTCTTACTCATTGCCTGTAGTGAAACAGATTCAAACATATACTATGCCAGCGGGTTTTTAGCGCCCGATTCCTACGTTTATCTGTCCGCAAAAGGACAGTCCTATCTCTTAATGTCCGACCTGGAAGTTGACCGTGCCCGTGCGCAGTCAAAGGTCGATCATGTCTTTTCTTATTCAGAATATGAGGAGCGTACCCGAAAAAAAGGGCTGGCCTCGCCCGGCCTTGCTGAAGTGGTTCATACCCTGATGCAGGAATTGAATATCAAGGAATGGACCGTTCCTTCTGATTTTCCCCTGGAATACGGAGATGCTTTTCGTGCGCTCGGCTGTCATCTGGTGATCAAAAAAGCCCCCTTCTTTGAAGCGCGGTCCGTCAAGACGCCCGAAGAGGTTGCCGCCATCCTTGAAACGCAGACCGCTGTGGAAGAGGCGCTTGATGAGGTGCTCGCGCTTCTTCGTCAAGCGGAAATAAAAGAGGGTTTCATTCATGTAGAGGGGAAGCGCTTGACCTCGGAGGCAGTTCGACAACAGCTGCATTTGAGCCTCATGGGGAAGGGTTGTATCGGCCAGCACACGATTGTCTCCTGCGGTATCGATGGCTGTGATCCGCACAATGAAGGGGCCGGTCCGCTCCGGGCCAATGAGTCCATCATCATGGATATATTTCCGCGTTCAGTCGGGAGCCGCTATTTTGCCGATATGACGAGAACAGTGGTCAAAGGACGTCCCTCGGATGATTTGAAAAAGATGTATGATACGGTGCTTGAAGGCCAGATCCTCGGCATCGACCATGTTAAAAATGGCGCATCCGGTCGTGAGATTCATGAAGAGATTACCGCTCTTTTTGAAAAGAAGGGGTATCATACCGGAAAGGTAAAGGGACGGATGCAAGGGTTTTTTCACGGGACCGGGCATGGCCTCGGGCTGGATATTCATGAACCCCCACGGATCAGTCGAAGCGATTGGGTCCTGAAGGAAGGAGAGGTGGTGACGGTTGAGCCGGGGCTTTACTATCCTGAAATCGGCGCAGTTCGTATCGAAGACATGGTTCTGGTTGAGAAAGAAGGTTGTCGTAACTTGACGACCTATCCAAAATTCTTAGAGATTAAGTGAGCCACAATTATGAAAGACCCTTACCCGGAAACAGAGAAAATAGAGATTAAGGACATCATTGAGAACTTGTTGGTTTCTCTTGGGGAAGACCCCGGACGTGAAGGCCTGAAGGGGACACCGGAGCGGGTCGAAAAATCACTTCGGTTTTTGACCAGTGGATACCATCAGGATGTTGAGCGTGTTTTGAATGATGCCTTCTTCACAATCACGCATGATGAAATGGTGATCGTGAAAGGCATCCAGTTCTACTCTCTTTGTGAACATCATATGCTCCCCTTTTTCGGAGAGTGCCACATCGCTTATATTCCCAATAAGAAAGTGGTTGGTTTAAGCAAACTCCCCCGTGTTGTGGAGATCTTCAGTCGAAGACTGCAGCTTCAAGAGCGATTGACCAGTCAGGTTGCTGAAGCGATTCTTGACAAGGTCGATCCCCTGGGTGTCGGCGTGGTGATTGAGGCGCAGCACCTTTGCATGATGATGCGTGGTGTACAAAAGCAGAATTCTAGAACGGTGACCAGCGCGATGCTCGGTACCTTCAAGACGGACCCGAAATCAAGGGCGGAGTTTCTGGACCTTTTGCGGCGTGATCGACCCTAATGATTACAGTTGAAGCAGCCCGAAAAATTATCCTTGCTGAGATTCGGGTTATGGGACGCGAAAAATGTCTCTTGTCCCAGACCCTCGGGCGAACCCTTGCCGAAGAGCTTGTTTCTCCCTTGAATCACCCCCCCTGGGATACCTCTGCAATGGACGGTTATGCCGTTCGAAAGACCGACATCCCAAAAGCCTCTCCATCAGAACCACGAACTTTGAAGGTGATTGAAACGATTCCCGCCGGTCGACTTCCTGAGAAAGAACTGGGTCCGGGGGAGGTGGCAAAAATCATGACGGGTGCTCCTTTGCCGGAAGGGGCCGATGCCATTGTTCGGGTTGAGGATACTGAAGGGGCCGGAGAGGAGGTTTCTATCTTTGTGGTCCCGGAGGATGGGGAGTTCATTCGCCGCAAAGGGGAAGCTGTCCGGGTGGGAGACGCCATCCTCAAGAGAGGGATTCAAATCCGCCCGGCTGAAATTGCCATGATGGCCTCAGTCGGCAAGTCGGTTGTTCCCGTATTCCAGAAGCCCCGTGTCGCGATTCTCTCGACGGGGGACGAATTGGCCGACCTGGATGAAGTGAGGGGGCCGGAGAAGATTCTGAACAGTAACGGGTATGGTTTGGCAGCCCAGGTGAGCGATGCGGGTGGTGTTCCGATCAGCCTCGGAATCGCAAAGGACACCCACGCCGATCTGATCGAGAAACTGAAGGAGGGACTTCATGCCGATATCATTCTGGCCTCTGGTGGTGTTTCGATGGGGGATTATGATTTTGTGATCGAGGTTTTGAAAGAACTCGGGGCGGAGATGAAGTTTTGGAAGGTGTCGATGAAACCCGGACGTCCGCTGGCCTTTGGTGTGATCTCTGGAAAACCGGTTTTTGGCTTGCCGGGAAACCCGGTTTCATCAATGGTTTCTTTTGAGCAATTTGTCCGGCCCGCGATTCTCCTTGCAAGCGGTCGAAATGAGATATGCCGCCCGACGATGAAGGCCGTCTTGAAAGAAGAGATCCGGAAACGGCCTGGCCGGCGTCTCTTTCTCAGGGCGGTTGTATCGAGTCGTGGAGGAGAGCTCTCAGTTTGTCTTGCGGGTGATCAGGACTCCGCCGTTCTGATGTCCCTGGTGAAGGCGAATGCCTTCATGATTCTCCCCGAAGAGGGGGATCTCGTTAAATCGGGGGAAGAAGTCACCGTCCAGTTTTTATCTGATATTCACATGGATGATTCTGCGGAATAGTTGTTTTTCGTAATAATCTCTAGAAGTTCCGGTATCAATACTATTGACTGGATTCGAGAGAAGGGTCTATGGTGTATAATTGCAACCGTGTGCGACTGCAACGCGAGGGTCTTGGCTTGCTCACATTGATCTGAAAATGAAGAATTTTGTATAGGGGAACATTGATGAAGAAAAAAATATTTCATTTGATCCTGATTAAACCTTCTCATTACGATGATGACGGTTATGTGATCCAATGGCTGCGTTCGTCAATCCCCTCTAATTCACTTGCCGCACTTTACGGTCTGGGATTGGATTGTTCCAAACGAAATGTCCTGGGCGATGATGTCGAGATTGTGTTGAGTGTCTACGATGAAACCAATACACGAACCCGTGTGAAGCAGATCTCCGGGCAGATCAAAAAATCCGGCGGCGACGGCCTGGTGGCCCTCGTGGGTGTTCAGTCGAACCAATTTCCCCGTGCGGTGGACATAGCGCGTCAATTTCTTGCAGAAGATGTTCCCGTTTGTATTGGAGGATTCCATGTCAGCGGGTGCTTGTCGATGCTGCCGGAGATTCCCGCAGACCTTCAGGAGGCAATGGATGAGGGGATTTCTCTCTTTGCCGGGGAGGTCGAAGAAGGCCGAATGGATTCGCTCCTTCAAGAGGTCTATTCAGGCAAGATGAAACCACTTTACAATTATATGGATGACCTTCCCAACATGGAAGGGGAACCGGTCCCCTTTCTCCCGGCGGAGAAGATTAAGAAAACGGCAGGTTTGAGAGCGAGCTTTGACGCGGGGAGAGGTTGCCCTTTTCTGTGTAGCTTTTGTACGATTATCAATGTGCAGGGGCATAAATCGCGTTATCGCAGCGCGGACGATGTCGAAGAAATTATGCGGGCGAATGTGGCACAGGGGATTGAGAACTTCTTCATCAGCGATGACGATTTTGCCCGAAACCGAAATTGGGAGGCCATTTTTGACCGCCTGATCAAGCTGCGGGAAGAAGAGGGGCTGAGTCTGCGCTTTGTCATCCAGGTGGATACGATGTGCCACAAGATCCCCCGGTTTATCGCCAAGGCAGCCCGGGCCGGAGTGACCCGTGTTTTTATCGGGATGGAGAGTATTAATCCGGATGCGCTGAGAGCTGCCAAGAAAAAACAGAACCGTATCTCAGAGTACAACGTGATGCTGGATGCGTGGCATGAGGCGGGTGCCCTGACCTATGCCGGGTATATTCTTGGTTTTCCGACCGATACCCCGGAAAGCATCTTGCGAGATATTAAAACGATCCAGAAAGAGATTCACATCGATATTATGGAATTTTTCATTCTGACTCCCCTTCCCGGTTCTGAGGACCACCAGACCCTTCATAAAAATGGCGTAAAGATGGTCACCGACATGAACGAATACGATGTCGTTCATGTCACCACGGCGCATGCCATTATGACGGATAAAGAATGGCTCGATATCTATCATCAGGCCTGGGAGGCCTACTATACTCCTGCACATGTGGAGAAGGTGATCCGAAGATCAAAAAAATGGGGTTTTAATACGCGGGAGATGATGCTGAAGTTGCTTAGTTTTTATGCTTGCGCCAAGATTGAGAAAGTGCATCCTCTTGAAGGAGGATTTATTCGCCTGAAATTCAGAAAAGATCGTCGGCCCGGCAGGTCTCTCGAAAACCCTCTGATTTTTTATCCCCGCTATCTATGGGAGACCCTTGGCAAGGTTGTACAATATTATCGTCTTGTCAGTCTGTATAAAAAGATTGTCCGTAAGGTGGATCAGGAACCAGCCACACCCCCGGATAAGGTGAGTGTTCTACCGGAAGAGGAAGAAGCCTTGAAAGTCCTCCCCGCGTGGGAGAGCACAGAACCCGAGAAAGCACTGGATAAAAAAGAAGATAAAGTGCTCACCTGAGCCTTACAGCGGCGGAACCTTCTGAAGCCAATCCATAATCTGACCGATCTCTTCTTCGGTAATTGCGCCCTCGAAACGGGGCATCCTGTCTTTCCCTTTCAATACCGTCTCTGTAAACTTCTCGACGCTGATCGTCTTTCCGGATTTGACGAGGGCGGGCGCGCGTGAGGTTCCCTCACCCTGTGTGCCATGACATCGAAAACACCGGATGGCCGGCTTCAGGAGTCCACTGAATAACTGACCGCCAGGATGATCAGGGAGCGGGATATCCTTTTTCGAGCAGCCCATTGTTGAAAGAAAGAGGATCAACACCAAGAGTAAGTTTCGCGTCAGGAAATTATTTTTAAGGATTTTTAGGGCCATATTGAAAGGCAGTATACCTGTTTTGTGTAGGGGCGTAAAGAAAAAACTCAGCTCTCATCTTTTAAGGCGGCGACCTTTTCCAGCCAATCTGCAATCAGAAGAATGTCTTTTTCCGACAGAACACTTTTAAAAGAAGGCATTTCACCTCTTCCATGAACCACGGCGCTCATAAACTCTCTGGGAGAGATGGTTTTTCCGGATTGAAGGAGTGCCGGTCCATGTGAAGTCCCGTTTCCCCTCAGCCCGTGGCAATGGAAACATCGGACATCCCGCCGTTTGACCCCGTTGTAGATCTTTCCTCCAGGATGTGTCGGCATCGGGAAATCTCCCTTCACGCAGCCAGTCTGAAAAAGCAAAGCAATGACCAAAAAAAGGGTTTTTATTCCCGGGAATGCCGTGATTGTCTTCATCGTGCTTATGATACGTGATATGTCATTAACTTCCAAGATCAAGATGGTCTTGTAACGATTCAGATTGCTTAAATAAGGTTTCATGGCAAGACGCGAGGAGCACAGAACCCGGAGCGTAGGTGTATATACGTGAGGATTCGAGTACCACAGCAACGCCGTCATGGAGCCTTAAATGGGTGAACTGAGTCGTTATGCTTTTCTTTCTTGAGTTTTTTAGTATTCTTCTCTAAACTTCTGCCATGCCGATCAGTTGGTCAAAAGAAGAGGTTATGGAAGAGGTAGAGGCCCTGGCCCGAATCGCGGCTGTACAAGGCGTTTCTGATGCCTCCACGGGGGAGCGAGGATGGACGGAAGACACCTATGAGGACTATAGCGAGCGGCTTGAAAGGCTCCGGGGAGTCTACCGCGAAGCACCCACGCTCTTTGATTCTTCCCTTGTGAAGTGGATCAAGCGGCTGGCGGATCAGGCCCGGATGGAACCCCTGCGCTCAGAAGGCTCTCCCAAAGAAGTCTTGCGGTCGATCTTTGGCTACGACAGCTTTCGGGCCGGTCAGGAAGAGATCATTAACGCGGTCCTTGCCGGACGGGATTGTGTGGGTGTCATGCCGACCGGGGCGGGAAAGTCTTTGACCTACCAGATCCCGGCCCGAATCCTCTCCGGGGTGACCCTGGTCATCTCCCCCTTGATCGCCCTCATGAAAGACCAGGTCGATGCCTTGACGGAATTGGGGATCAATGCCACCTTTATCAATTCCAGCCTGAGCTTAGAGGAACGTCGGTCCCGGATCGGGGTGCTCATGGCGGGGAAGTATGACCTGGTCTACGCCGCGCCCGAAGGGCTCGAAGGGTCATTGTTTGAACTGCTGTCGAAATGCCGGATCAACTTGATTGCCGTCGATGAGGCCCATTGCATCAGCCAGTGGGGGCACGACTTTCGCCCTTCTTATCGAAACCTTTCCACCCTGAAGGATTATTTTGGCCACGTTCCGGTTTTGGCACTGACGGCCACTGCAACCGATGTGGTTATCGATGATATTGTCCGACAGATGGGGATGAATGACCCCTTGCGATTCAGGCGGTCGTTCTATCGGTCGAACCTTCGGCTGCATTCCTATAAAAAAGGGGAGGGCCGGGAAACAAAACGGGATATCCTCCACCTGGTTCAATCCCGGCGGGGCCAGTCCGGCATTATCTATTGCTTAAGCCGAAAAGGAGTTGAGCAGACGGCCGCCTACCTGGTGAAGAACGGGGTCGAGGCCCTGCCCTATCACGCGGGGATGGAGACCGGCCTCCGGAACGAGACGCAAGAGGCCTTTCGCAGGGATGATATTGATGTAATTGTCGCGACGGTCGCCTTCGGGATGGGGATCGATAAGCCGAATATCCGTTATGTCATTCATCGGGATATGCCAAAAAGCGTTGAGGGATATTACCAGGAGATCGGGCGCGCGGGCCGGGATGGCATCGGGAGCGATTGTGTTCTTTTCTACTCCTGGTCGGAAGTCATCAGTTATGACCGTTTTCTCGAAGGGACATCGGACTCGGAACTGAAAGACCGAATCAAGGCCCAGACCCGTGAGATGTTCCGCCTGGCGGAGGCGAAGCACTGTCGTCATCAGGGCGTGGTGGCCTATTTTGGTGAAGAAATTGATCCCTGTGCCGGATCCTGTGATGTCTGCGGGAAGTGGGACCTCCTGGAAGAGATCCGTCCCCTGCTCCTTCAAAAAAGCCGGGGGAAAGGTGTCGGTCGTCCGGCAGATCGGCGAGAGCAGCGGAAACTCGCGGTCGAAAATATGGACGAAGCCGGAAGCGGTCTCCTAACCCAACTGAAGGAACTCCGTAAGCGTCTGGCCGATGCCAAGGGCATCCCGGCCTATCTCGTTTTCAGCGACGCCGTCCTGATCCAGTTGGTCGAGCAAAAACCGGCAACCGATGAAGCCCTCCTTCAGATCAACGGCATCGGCCCAAAAAAGCTCGTGCAGTATGGGGAAGATTTTCTGTCGTTATTGCGAGAGTGCTAGGGAAGGGGATAGGGGAGACTCACTCATTCTGTTCTCTGTTTTTCCGTGCTCGGGATGACATCGAATCCAGAGTTTCCTTAAGTTTCTCGTTCAGCCTGAAATCCATTGGCATCTCACTGAATTGCCCGAGGACTGCTTTTGCAGCGTCGCGAAGATTATTCACGTTTACGATGAGAATCCAGTGAGGCGAAAAACAGAGGTCGAGAATCTGTTCCTCCAATGGCGGGAATCAATGGAGCGGATGCTCCTCGCGCCATGTGGGATGTTGAAGCTTCCATGTATCGATGTGTTTCATGTTGTGGTCTAGCAAAATTCTGCGGGGGGCATAGTAACACCACGTCCATGGAAGCTCATCGGCAATGTCATCTGGAGCGCTCGCCTGTCTTATGCTCTTAATATTCTGAGAGTTGGGCCTCAGACAGAAAATCTTGGCAGTAGTAACGATCACCGGGATAACCCCTTCGGGATAGTACCCACAAAAGTGATACAGCCGCTCCAGACAGAATGGCACAAACCCAGAGGCGAGTTGATCAAGCGCAGCTTGGGCCATGTTTTCCTCTCGGTTGCCATCATGTGACACTGTGACTCCCCAAGTTGTTTTCGGAGCGAGTGTCAGCAATGACTCCTGGTCTGGCTTTTCCAGAGGACAGTATGGCGCAAAATGTATGACGTTCTTGTCTGCCTGCAGATTTTCTCCTGTTGACATGGCACCGTACTGGGCTTGGTGGTCCACCGTGGTGCATGGAAGGAAGAACCAGAAGCGCTGCTCATCGTGATACTTGCACTCGATTACGAAGGTCAGATCGGCTTCTCCCTCGGAAGGCGCATGCGCTATCAAATCCAGCTCAAACCATTTCAAATCGCCCGAGCGATTTACGCGCTGGTATTCATACTTCGGCTCGCACTCCCATCCCAGAGACTTAAGTGTGACCAATGTCAGGTGCTCTAATGGTAGGCCGCTCTTTAGAAAACTTTCTCCCCATTTTTTACCCATTGGTATTCCCTTTCCTTCGGAAAACAGTCTCCGATCAATTCAATACCCAAATTTTGAATATTATCCAATCGTACTGAAGATTACAATACTATCGCTAATATTTCGATAAAGAGGGGCTGGTCACGATAAATTTCTTATGTTAAAATCCCTTTTGCATTTAAAACACTTGAGGAAAGACGAAATGCGGGACTTTATTCGGCGGATGGAAGAGAAGGCGATCGCGGGGGAGCGTTTGTCTTATGAGGAGGGCTGTCGGCTGATTCAGGCGGAGGGGCCGGATATTATGGACCTCATCTCTTCCGCAAATCGGGTCCGGCTGCATTATCGGGGAGATCAAATCCATCTCTGTTCCATCGTTAATGCCAAGTCGGGGGACTGTTCTGAAGACTGCGGTTTCTGTTCGCAGTCGGCCTATCATGGGACGGCCATTCCGGCCTATGGCCTCCTGGATTCAGAGGAGATTGTTAAGGCGGCTAAGGAGGCGGCTGACAACAATGCGGAGGCCTTCGGCGTCGTCGTGGCCTGGTGGGGCTTGCGTGAGGGGCCTGATCTGGAGGCGATTCTGGAGCGCATCCGCGCCCTCACGGCCGCTGGACACACCCGGAACGATGCCTCTCTGGGGATTATTGCCGAAGAGGGGATTGCCCATAAACTGAAAGAGGCCGGGCTGGCTTGTTACAACCATAATCTGGAGACGGCCCGTTCCTTTTTCCCAAAGATTTGCACGACCCACTCCTATGAAGAACGAATTCGGACCATTGAATATTGCAAGGCCGCCGGGATGGAGATCTGTTCCGGGGGGATCTTCGGGATGGGGGAGAGCCTGGATCAGCGCATTGAACTGGCCGTCGATCTTCAGGACTTGGATGTCGATGTGGTGCCGCTGAACTTCCTGAACGCGATTCCGGACACCCCTTTTGAGGACATCCCGCCCCTTCGCCCGATGGAAATCCTGACAATTATTGCCGTGTATCGCCTGATGCTCCCCGCAAAAGACATCATGACCGCCGGAGGCCGCGAAATTCACCTTCGGGATCTGCAATCGTGGATGTTCACCGCTGGCGCGAGCCATACGCTCATTGGAAATTACCTGACAACCACGGGGCGGCAATCGAAAGACGATCTGAAAATGATCGAAGATCTTGACCTGCGTCATGCCTCCGGCTGCCATGACCCGCTTCCGATGGTAAAAGCAAAGGGATAAAACCTGTAGGGGTGGACCTGTGTATTCGCCTTTTTTTTGATTGGTTATTAAGGAGTAATGCAATGGAACGTGATCTAAGAGAAAACAGCCGCATCATCATGGCAGGCGTCGATCGCGCCCCGGCACGGGCGATGATGAAGGGGATCGGTTTTAGCGACGATGATTTGAGAAAGCCCATCATTGGTGTTGCAAATACCTGGATCGAGACGATGCCCTGCAACTACCATCTCAGACGTCTCTCGGCCAAAGTAAAAGAGGGTATCCGCGCGGCAGGCGGAACCCCGATGGAGTATAATACCATTGCAGTCTCTGATGGCGTGACGATGGGAACAGAGGGGATGAAGGCCTCCCTGGTCAGCCGTGAAGTGATTGCCGATTCCATTGAACTGGTTGCGAGGGGGCACCTCTTTGACGGGGTCGTTGCCCTGTCCGGATGTGATAAGACGATTCCGGGAACGGTCATGGCCCTTGCCCGTCTGAACCTTCCTTCGTTGATGCTCTACGGCGGCTCGATTGCACCAGGATCTTTTCAGGGACATGATGTGACGATACAGGATGTCTTTGAGGCGGTGGGTTCGGTGGCGAAGGGGAAGATGAGCGAAGCCGATCTGACTGATCTGGAAAATAAAGCCTGCCCCGGCGCGGGGGCCTGTGGCGGGCAGTTCACGGCCAATACGATGGCCACGGCGATCGAGATACTTGGAATGTCTTTCATGGGGAGCGGCAGCGTTCCGGCTGAAGATCCCGAAAAGGACCAGGTTGCCTTCGAGGCGGGGAAGTTGGTGATGGTCGCACTGCGAAACAATATCCGACCGAGCGATGTCATTACCAGGAACTCCCTGGAAAACGCCATCGCGTCCGTGGCGATGACAGGTGGGTCGACCAATGCCGTCCTCCACTTTCTCGCAATCGCCAGAGAGATGGAGATCCCCCTGGTGATTGATGACTTTGACCGGATCAGCCGAAAAACCCCTCTGTTGGCCGATTTGAAACCGGGTGGGCGCTATGTCGCGGCTGATATGCATCATGCTGGTGGAATCCGACTGATTGCGAAACGCCTCCTGGAGGCTGCCGTTCTCCATCCGGATGAGATGACCGTGACGGGAAAGACCATTGGCGAAGAGGCGAAGACAGCCGAGGAGACTGCCGGACAGGATGTGGTGCGACCGCTCTCCAACCCGATTAAGGAAACCGGCGGGCTGGTAATTTTAAAAGGGAATCTGGCTCCGGAGGGCTGCGTGATCAAGGTTGCGGGCCATGAGCGGATGGAACATACGGGACCGGCGCGTCTCTTTGATTGTGAAGAGGCGGCTTTTGCCGCGGTCCAATCCAATGTGATCAAGACGGGCGACGTGGTGGTCATTCGCTACGAAGGTCCGAAAGGGGGGCCAGGTATGCGGGAGATGCTCGGCGTAACCGCCGCCATCGTCGGTGCGGGTCTGGGAGATTCGGTTGCCCTCTTGACCGATGGCCGTTTTTCGGGGGCAACGCGTGGACTGATGGCCGGTCACGTAGCCCCGGAGGCCCAGGTGGGTGGACCCATTGCCGCCCTGCGGGATGGCGATACCATCACTTTTGATATCAATGCCCGGAAGTTGGAGGTCGTATTAACAGATGCGGAACTGAAGGAGAGGTTAAAGGGATGGAAGGCCCCGCCGGCGCGCTATAAATCGGGTGTTATGGCGAAGTATGCGAGGCACGTACTCTCAGCCTCCGAAGGGGCCATCACCCGGTAAGGGTTCCAGAGCGCTGATCTAAGGCTCCATGGTTGCGTTGCTGTGGTGCTCGAATCCTCATGTACCCTTGGGTACATTGCGGTTCTTCGCTCCTCGTGCCTTGCCCTGAAGCTTTATCTAAGCACTCTGAAACCCTTACCCTCCGTTTGAGCGTTTCGGTAACCATAAAACCTTATTAAGGATCATTAGGATGTGGCATGCTTGTTCTCCTTTAAATTCTCCGCGATCTCATCCGGCTGTTGCGGCTTATGGGGGGAAGATTTATTCCTTTGGGGGTGGAGGGCCTGGTTTTAAGAGCCTGGACTTTTCTGAGGTTTATGATCCGGGAGAAGACCAGTGGTCTTCGCTTTGTCCGATGCCGACGATGCGCTCCGGCGCATTGGCCGTTGCGTCGGGGGACGCGATTATTGTGATGGGAGGGGGCTTCCGGAAGCCTGACGGCAGGTTCCGGTTTCTGAAAACGGTTGAAACCTATTTCCCGAAGGAAGACCGCTGGGAGACCGGGCCGGACCTGCTTGCGCCGCATGACTATCCTGCCTGCGCCCTTGTTGATGGACAAGTCTATATCATCGGCGGCCACCATCCCGATGCCACAGAAGGCGGACCGCAGACCGATCCCGCTTTTGGCTTTACGGAACGCTGGGACTTCAAGTCGGATGAATGGGAAGAGATGCCGGCTTTGCCGACCCCCCGTTTTGCGGCTTCTGCCGTGTCTGTCCGGGACCAGCTCTGGGTCATGGGCGGTGTTGCCGCCACACCTCAGGGTTTCCACGAATATGACAGGATCGAAATCTTCGATCCGAAAAAGAAAGAATGGCAGCGTGCCGACGAGACGCTTCTCTGGCCTTCTGCGGGTCAAGGCGTCTCTTGTGTGGACGGCAAACTTTACACTATGGGCGGATTCAGAGAAGAAGTTGGAATCGGCACCCACGGGGCCGTCTACGATTTTGCCCGAAAGAACTGGACCGAACTTTCCCCCATGCCGGAGGCGCGCGCCGCCATGGGCGTGGCCATCATCGACCAAGCGATCTACCTTGTCGGCGGCTGGCGTCCCGACCGATCCGTGATGGAATCCGTGGTGAAGTACGAGAAACCTAACCAAGGTTCCGAGAACAGATTTTAAGAAGCCCTCTATTAGGATGTTGTAAAACTTGTAACCTGTCATTCCCGATTATTTTATCTGAAATCCAGCATGTTTAAGATCAAGTTCTTATGGATTCTCATCTACGGGAGATGACGACTTACGGCACAAACACATACTTTTTTAACAGCCTGCTATGTCCTCCCATTCCGTTGACTTTTATCATGAAAATCTGTTACCCTCCGTTCAATTATTATGAAGATTGGTGTGCCGAAAGAGATCAAGGATCAGGAGTTCCGGGTCAGTCTCACTCCTGCGGGGGTCGGCATACTGACGCGGCAGCGGCATCAGGTCTTTGTGGAATCCGGAGCCGGTGTGGGAAGTGGTTTTCCCGATGCCGCCTACCGTAAGGCGAAGGCGCGGATTCTCAAGTCCAAAAAATCGCTCTTTGAGCAGTCTGAATTGATCGTCAAGGTGAAGGAGCCTCTCCCGGAAGAGGGAGACTTTTTTCATCCGGGCCAAATACTGTTCACTTATCTCCATTTGGCAGCAAACAAAGCCCTGATGGAGGTCTTAATCACGGGAAAGGTCACCGCCATTGCTTACGAAACAATTGAACTGGCGGATGGCTCAAGACCGCTTCTGAGACCGATGAGTGAAATTGCGGGCCGAATGGCGGTCTTGGCCGGTGCGCATTATCTCCAGAAGACAAAGGGCGGCATGGGGCTTCTGCTGACCAGCATTGCTGGAGTCTCCAAGGGAAAGGTGTGCGTCATTGGCGGCGGCGTGGTGGGTCGAAGCGCGGCCCAGGTTGCCCTCGCCCTGGGCGCGGAGGTGACGGTCATTGATGAAAGTTCTTCTTGTCGCTCCCGCCTGGATGATTTTTTCAGAGGCCGGGTGGTGACCCTACCGTCGTATCCGGATGAAATCGCGGATCAGGTTAAAAAGAGTTGTCTGGTGATCGGTGCGGTATCGAGAGTGGGAGACAAGGCCCCTCATCTGGTTACACGCCGGATGATTTCGAAGATGGAAAAGGGCGCGGTCGTGGTCGATGTCGCCATCGATCAGGGGGGGTGTTTTGAGACATCGCGTCCAACCTCGCATTCTGATCCGATCTATACCGTAAAAGATGTGGTGCACTACTGTGTTACAAATATTCCGGGTGCCGTGCCGAGAACGGCAACCTTCGCCCTGGCGAATGAGACATTTCCATATGTACAAAAACTCGCGCTTTTGGGTTTAAAGCGGGCAACAGAAACAGATATTCCATTTTCTCTGGGTGTGAATACGCATCAAGGGGAAATCGTTCATCCCGGTGTGGCAAAGGCCTTCGGATTACGGACAGTTTAATCACTTTTGTCGGGGCGTAGCGCAGCCCGGTAGCGCACACCGTTCGGGACGGTGGGGTCGGAGGTTCAAATCCTCTCGCCCCGACCATTATTTCTGTCAGTAAAGGCTTGAACATTCTGGAGTCACAAAAGAAGGAAAGTAGAAAGAAATCCGCTCACATCTTTGTCAGCGGAGTCGTCCAGGGGGTAGGATTTCGAAATTTCACGCAGGATCAGGCGCTTTCCAGAAGCCTGCATGGTTTTACACGGAATCTTTCCGATGGGCGGGTTGAGATCGAAGTCGAGGGAGAAGGTATGAAGATTGAGGATCTGATCCTCAATCTGAGGAAGGGGCCACCTCGATCAAGCGTTGAGGGGGTGGATGTCTCCTGGGGGGATCCGTCTTCCCGGTTCAGTGATTTTTCAATCACTTTTTAACGAAGTTATATACCTTACTGTAATGTTAGGGCGAGATGGGAAGAAGACGAAAAAAAATTGATGACGATTGGGTAAAGGAAGATAAGGAAGGTAGCGAGCAGGACGCAACCGAAACCACGGCGAAAGACCTTGAAGTCCCACTGCCGGGAATGGGGCCTGAGCCCGTGGCCGAAGCGGAGGAGGAAGAAGAAGATCCTTATGAACCTCCGCCGGATGCCGTAAAAGTCTATCTGAGAAATATCCGCCGTTCAAACCTTCTGAACTCTGAGGAAGAGGTGATGCTTGCCAAGAAGATCGCGGAAGGGGATGAGTCCGCGAGGCAGCGCATGATCGAATCAAATCTTCGCCTGGTTGTCAGCATCGGAAAGCGATATATGAACCGTGGCCTTCCCTTCTCGGATGTGATTGAAGAAGGAAATATCGGTCTGATCAAGGCAGTCGAAAAATATGATCACACCAAGGGATTTCGATTTTCAACCTATGCTTCCTGGTGGATCAGGCAGGCTATTGAACGGGCCATTATCAATCAGGGAAAATTGATTCGTCTTCCGGTGCATGTTGTTGAACGTGTGAATCAATACCTGGGGCATCTTGAAGACTTTGTTCAGGAATTGGGACGAGAACCGGCACATGCTGAGATTTCTCGGAAGATGAATATCACAGAAGGCGACATCGCCCATATTCAACAGCTTCTCAAGAAGACCTACTCTCTGGACAGTCCGATTTCCGTGAATCAGGAGACCTCGCTGAGAGATATTATTGAAGATACCAAACAGGTTTCCCCCATGAGCCGGGCCGAAGGGGTTCGCCGGAGAGAAAACATTCTGGAATGCATGGAAACGCTCAATGACAACGAACGCCGGGTGATTATCATGCGGTTTGGACTGGAAGGGGATGAAACCTATACCCTGCAACAAATCGGGAAGGACTTCGGGCTGACCCGTGAGCGTGTTCGCCAGATCGAATCGGCCGCCCTTCGGAAGTTGCGCGGTATCCTAGCCGAAAAGACCATCACCTCTGAAGAAATACTTTAGTGGATTTAAAATCTAAAATACGTGAAGTGCCTAATTTCCCTAAGGAAGGGATCCTTTTTTATGATATTACGACCCTCTTAAAAGACCCGCTTGCCTTTCGTGATGTGATTACCCGGCTTGCCGCGCCGTTTCTCGATAAGCAGGTTGATAAGATCGTTTCAATAGAAGCACGCGGTTTTATCTTTGGTGCGCCATTGTCCGAGCGGCTCAACGCCGGATTTATCCCTGTACGCAAACCCGGAAAGCTCCCGGCGGATAAGATCGATGAGGCCTATCAACTCGAGTATGGCTCCGACCGCTTGTGTATTCATGAAGATGCTATTTCAGCAGGGGAGAGGGTCTTGATTGTAGATGACCTCCTGGCGACCGGGGGAACCGTTGCCGCGACAGCTAGGCTTGTGAAACGCCTGGACGGGGAGATTGTTGGCGCGGTTTTTGTAATCGAACTGGTCGGACTGAAGGGGCGGGAGCGCCTGAAAGATGTTCCTGTGACCGCGTTACTCCAGTATGATTAGTGCTTTCTCATTCCACGTTCGCGGAATGAGAAACCTCGGTTTATCCCCTTGGATGACTTTCCTGATGGACTTTCTTTAATCTCTCTTTAGCGACATGCGTATAAATTTGCGTGGTTGAAATATCCGCGTGACCCAGCATCATTTGAATCGACCGGAGGTCGGCACCTCCCTCCAGCAGGTGGCTTGCGAAGGAATGTCGGAGCATGTGGGGGCTGATCGGTTTTTGAATGCCGGCCTTAAGCGCGATGGCGGCGAGTTGCTTCCAAAAGGTCTGACGGCTCATCCCTTTTCCGGAACGGTTGAGGAAAAGTATCTTCGAGGCCCTTCCTTTCAGGAGTTTGGGGCGGACAACAAAGAGATAGGTTTCGAGTTTTCTCAGAGCGCATTGTCCAATGGGAACAATGCGTTCCTTCGATCCTTTTCCTCGTGCCAGTAAGTAGCCCGATTCCATATTGACGCTATCCACAGGAAGTTGCAGAAGCTCTGAGACGCGCAATCCGGTTGCGTAGAGTAACTCAATCATGGTGTCATTTCGCATCGCGTAAGGAGCATCCCCTTTTGGAATGTTCAGGAGGGATTCCACCTCTGAGAAATGGAGGGTTTTTGGGAGACGGAAGCTTTTTCTCGGGGTCCGGATTTGCGCCGTCGGGTCATGAAAGAGAAGTTCCTCCCGGATGAGAAACTTGAAAAATGTTCTCAGCGTCGAGATAATTCGCGTGACGGATGCGGGCGAGAGCGACTGTGCCCTCAACTCGGAGAGGAAGGCCATAAGCTCTTTCCGGTTGATCCTTGTGATATCGATCGGTGCCTTTCTGTCGGGTGAAGCGGGATGATACTGCTTTATGAGAAAAGAGGAAAACTTGCGAAGATCCCGATGGTATGCTGTCAGGGTATTGGAAGAAAGTCCCTTTTCGATGCTGAGGTGGTTTAAGAAATGGTCGATCAATGATTCCATCGGGTAATTTTATCTGAACAGGGCATTCTTGACAAGGAGAATCATTTCTTTTAGTATTCACATACTGCGTATACCTTTAAATACTGTAACGATTTTAGTGATTTCTGTCCGAAAAGAGCCTGGCCCGCCCAAGGGGATAAGATAAGATCTCCGTTCTCCGCTCATACTTTGATTGACGTTCTACCCATAGACATTGGAGATTTTGTTTGAGAAGATGTTTATCCCTTATTTTATTCTTCATGGTGCTAGTACTTTTTTTCCCTGCGGGCGGGTCGGCGCTCCAATTGGTTCAAAATTTATCCCTTCCCTCTCCCTTGTTTGAAATTCTGACGGTTCAAAATCGCACGGGTGTCGTTTTATCTGAAGAGCAGCATCTTTTTGACCAGGCAGGATCATATTTCGATCAAGGTAACAACGAAGAAGCCCATTCATCTTTGGAGGAATTTTTATTTAAATATCCAAATAGCACTCTTTTACCGGATGTCTATCTCTTACTGAGCTCTATCTATTCCAGGACGGAAGAACTAAAAAGATCTATTGAAGTTCTCAAAACCTTCCTGGACCAGTTTTCGAATGAGTCAAGAGCTGGACAGGTCCGTCTGATGTTGAGCGATATTTATTTTGATATGGAGGCATTCAAGGAGGTCTTTTCATTCTGGAATGATATTCCGGGGGAAGAAGGCTCAAAATCACTGGTCTATGAAAAACTGGCCAGGGCGTATCTAGAACGCGAGGATTATCTCAGCGCGCTCCTCGTTCTCATGGAGAAGACAGTCCTTGTTCGTGACCCCCTCGCCAATGATGTTGTCCGGGGAGAGGTGAAAGCGATTGTTCAGAATAAACTGGATGAAGACGCACTTTATCATATAATAAATAAATTTAAACCGAAGTTCCCGGCAGATGTGGGAATGATCCGCCTCATTGCGCTATATGGGGGGAGGGGGGATTACTATCGTGGCGGGAGAGAGATTAAACGATTTGTCTCGTTGTTTCCGACGCACCCGTTTGCACCCCGTGCCCGGGATCTTCTTGATGACTTGAAGGATAAGATTAAATTAAATCGTTTTTTAATTGGCGTCATTCTTCCCCTTTCCGGAAAGCTGGCTCCGTTTGGAAAGACCGCCTTGAACGGAACAGAGTTGGCGCTCCATTTCTTTCAGGAGGAATTGCCGGGGGCCTCGGTCGGCTTGGTTGTGAAAGACTTGAATGAGCGGATCCCTCCTGATGGATCGAGAGGTATTCGTGATCCCTTTCAGGCGGTCATCGAAGACTGGTTGGAGGAGTATCGACCGATTGCCGTGATCGGTCCACTCCTCAGTAGAGAGGTCAGTCGTGTCGCGCCGATCGTCGAGAGGGCAGGCGTGGCCCTGATTACCCCGGCGGCAACCGCACGCCGAATGACCTCCTTGGGGAAGTATGTTTTTAGAAATGCGGTGACCAACCGTTTTCTTTGCCGCGCGATCGCCGAGTATGCCGTTGTTCATATGTCGTTGCGATATTTCGGTGTCTTTTTTCCGGACGAGCGAACGGGGGAGCAATGGGTGAGCTGTTTTTCAAAGGCTGTGACTGAACTCGGCGGAGAGGTGGTCCACGCTGAATCGTACCCGATGAACAACTCGGATTTCTCACGAGCCATCCTGCGTCTGAAAAAAGCAGATTTGTCCAGGCATGGTGTTATTGAGGTTGTAGAAGAGCTTGTAGAAACAAAAGAGGGAGAACTGGAGGAGGGGGAAGTACCGGAAACGCGGGAAGAGACCCTGTACATACCGGGGCTAGATGCCATCTTTCTTCCGGGGGATGCCCGAATTACAGGACTGATTGTCCCTCAGCTTATTTTTCATGGTTTTGAGGGGGTGACCCTTTTGGGGGAGAGAGGATGGAACTCTCCTGAATTTTTGAAACTTGTGGGTCCCTACGCGGGAGGGGGTGTTTTTGTTGACGGTTTCTTTAAGGACAGTCCGGACCCCTTGACCCAGAGATTTGTTCATGAATATCAGAAAAAATATCACCAGAATCCGGATGTGTTTGCCGCTCAGGCCTTCGACGCAGTGCGCATTATTCTTACTGCGCTTCAGGAGGGGGCTTTAAGCCCTGAAGAGATTAGAGAAAGTATTTCCACGATGACCAACTTTCCCGCTGTTTCAGGGTATATTTACGAGGTCCGGGAGGGGGATATGATTAAGAAGCCATTCTTTATTGAGATCAAGAATAAGCGGTTTTTACAGGTGAATTAAATTAGGTTAATTAGGGAAAGAAGATGTTTAAAAAGGTTTTGATTGCAAACCGCGGAGAGATCGCTCTGCGGATTATTCGGGCATGTAAAGAACTTTCAATCCGGACTCTGGCCATTCATTCCGAGGTCGATGCCGCAACCCTTTTTGTGAAGAATGCTGATGAGGCCTGCCTGGTGGGTCCGGGCCCGATTGAAGGGTATCTTAATATTTACCGGATTATTGATCTGGCCAAACAAAAAGGGGCAGACGCCATCCATCCGGGCTATGGCTTCCTCGCGGAAAATGCGGAATTTGCACAGGCATGCGAGGACAATAATCTGACCTTTATCGGGCCGTCGCCAAAGGCGATCCGAATGATGGGAGACAAAATTTCTGCGCGGATGATCATGAAGAAAGCTGGGGTTCCCATCGTTCCCGGGCTGATGGAGTCGATACAATCCCTCGAAGACGCGGAGGGGTTTGCGGATGAAATTGGTTATCCTGTAATGTTAAAGGCCTCTGCAGGTGGTGGGGGAAGAGGTCTTCGTATTTGCCATAATAGGGAGGAGTTAAAGAAGTTTTTCCAGATTGTCCGCTCAGAGGCGAAGATTGCCTTTGGGAAAGATGCTATATTTATGGAAAAATATCTCCTTTCCCCCCACCATATCGAAATTCAGATTCTAGCAGACAAGCATGGCAATGTGACCCATTTAGGCGAACGGGATTGTTCTATTCAAAGGAGGCATCAAAAGTTAATCGAGATTGCGCCCTCTCTCTTGCTTGATGAAGCGCTTCGGGAGGAGATGGGGAGGGCGGCTGTTCGGGCGGCGCAAGCCGTTGGTTATGACAGTGCTGGGACGGTCGAATTTTTAGTGGATGCAGGCCGGAACTTCTATTTTTTGGAGATGAATACCCGTATCCAGGTCGAACATACTGTCACAGAAGAGGTCACCGGGATTGACATTGTCAAGGAGATGATTCGTGCGGCCGACGGACAGCGCCTCACGCAGTTGCAGGATGAGATTTTCTTGCGCGGGTACGCGATCGAGTGCCGGATCAATGCCGAAGACCCTCAGCATCAGTTTGCCCCGACCCCGGGTAAGATCACGTCTTACTATTCTCCGGGAGGATTTGGAATTCGAATTGATGGGAATATTTATAAGGGATATGTTGTTCCGCCATATTATGATTCACTTCTTGCAAAGGTAACCGTACGGGCAATGAGTTGGTCCGGCGCGGTTCAACGGATGCACCGTGCCCTGGATGAGTATGTGATCCGGGGGGTGAAGACCACTATTCCTTTTCTGAAGCAGGTCATGCAGGATCCTGATTTTGAGGAGGGTCGGTTCGACACCTCCTATATCGAGACACATCTTGAAAAGTTAAATATTGCGTCGGCGGAGAATGGGATGGATAAGGTTATCGCGATTGCCGCAGTGATTGCCGCACATTCCAGGAGAGAGGCCCGACCACTGAATAAAGAGAAGGCAAAGAAAACGCAAAGGAAGTAGTCTGCTAAATGAGGGAGCTTCTTAAGATTTCTCGTTATGCCGCGTGATGACAACATGATGCTTTTACGAATAGAACGATAAAGGAGTCACAGAGTGCCGAAATTAACATCAGAAAAAAAGAGTAAGTCAGATTCGACCCCGATCCGGATTATGGATACGACTCTCCGGGACGCGCATCAATCACTTCTCGCGACTCGGCTTCGGATAGAAGATATGCTCCCGATTGCGGCAAAGATTGATAAAGTCGGATACGCAGCGATCGAGATGTGGGGCGGTGCGACCTTCGATGCTGCGATCCGTTACCTGAGAGAAGACCCTTGGGAGCGACTTCGAAAATTAAAAAAAGTAATGCCGAAGACCCCATTTCAGATGTTGCTTCGTGGACAGAATCTAGTTGGGTATCGCCATTACGCGGATGATGTGGTGGAGCGTTTTGTGGATCGGTCCATCTCGAACGGTATTGACATCCTGAGAATTTTTGATGCGCTCAATGATTTGAGAAACCTCAAGATGGCCTTCAAGGCAACACTCAAGTACGGGGGTAAGGTTGAGGGTTCGTTTTGCTATACCCTGAGTCGCTTCCATAATAATGACCTCTTTGTTGACCTGGCAAAACGTTTGGAGGACATGGGTTCTGATGCGATCTGTATCAAGGATATGGCGGGGCTTCTCTCTCCATATGCCGCTTATGATTTGGTCAGTAAGTTGAAAGAGGCTGTCTCTGTCCCGATTCACCTTCATAGCCATGATACCAGTGCCATGGCTGTCTCGACCTATGTCAAGGCGATTGAAGCCGGAGTCGATATCATTGATACGGCGATTTCTTCAATGGCATCCGGAACATCACATCCGCCGGTTGAAACGATTGTGAACATCCTCAAAGGGAGTCGATACGACCCCAACCTGAATATGGATCTTCTCACGGAAATCTCAGATTATTTTAAGGAGGTTCGGAAGAAATATAAAGCATTTGAATCAGACTATACCGGGGTGGATCCGCGCGTGCTGGTTTATCAAATCCCCGGGGGCATGACCTCTAACCTCGCCCTGCAGCTTTCGGAGCAACAGGCCCTTGACCGTATGACGGAAGTTCTTGAAGAGGTTCCCAAGGTACGGGAAGATTTTGGTTTTCCCCCTCTGGTTACGCCTTCCAGCCAAATTGTAGGAACGCAGGCGACGCTCAATGTTCTGACAGGAGAGAGATACAAGGTCATTACAACGGAAACCAAAAATTATCTCAGAGGGCTTTATGGGAGGCCTTCCGGCCCGATCAATGCCGAGATCCAGAAAAAAGGCATTGGCGAGGAAGAACTTGTCACCTGCCGACCTGCTGATCTGATCGAACCTGAGTTGGAGCAGTCCCGGTTGCGGCTTCGAAAAGAGAATAAATCCGCGGCAAAAAGTATGGAAGATCTACTGACCTATACCCTGTTTCCCAAGGTAGCGCTTGACTTTTTCGCAAAAAGAGATAATCCTAATAAGAGGGCTGAAAAAGTTGCTGAGAAGGAGTCGGCCCTTGCGGATGTTGGCACAAGAGAGCCCGCACCTCTGATTGCACCCAGCGAATTTAACGTGAAGGTTCACGGTGAGACCTTCCATGTGAAGGTTGGAGGGATGGGGCATCCGGGAGAGGGAGGTCGGCCCTATTTTATCTACATTGATGGACAACTGGAAGAGGTTCTGGTTGAGTCTCAGCATGAGGTGGTTCAGAGTGAGGAAGGAAGAATCGCCTCTCAGGTGGGTGGCCGCTCGACCCGGCCAAAGGTCACTGATGATAGAGATGTGACAACCCCTATGCCGGGGTCTGTTGTCGCAGTAAAGGTTCGCATTGGCGACAAGGTAAAGGCGGGACAGGTGGTCCTGGTGATTGAGGCAATGAAGATGCAAAGCGAGGTTCACACAGCCGTCGCGGGCGTGGTGGAGGAAATATATGTGAAGGAGGGGGATCGCGTGAATCCAGATGAAGTTCTCATCCAGGTCGGATCGGAGGTTTCAGCGCAATGAATGACAAGATACAACAGATTGCAATAATGGCCCTTCCGCTGATCTTTGCGGTGACGCTTCATGAGGCCGCCCACGCTTGGGTTGCGGATAAAAAGGGAGACGGCACGGCAAGGATGCTTGGCCGGATCACCCTGAATCCGCTTGCCCACATCGACCTGTTCGGAACAGTTCTTATTCCCTTGATGATGCTGATGACAACGGGTTTTATTTTTGGATATGCTAAGCCTGTTCCGGTGAACCCCAATAATCTCCGTCGTCCCAAGGAAGACATGGCCTGGGTCGCGGCGGCCGGACCGGGCATGAACTTATTCCTGGCCGTCGTCAGCGGCATCCTCTATCGGCTGATCTTGATGGTTGATCCAATGTTATTCAGCCGAGGTTCCCTTATTCCCAGCTCGGGAGATATGCTGAGCTATATCCTGTTTCCTCTGATGCTGATGCTCCGTTTTTCTGTTTCGATCAATGTGGTTTTGATGATATTTAACCTGATTCCTGTTCCACCGCTCGACGGCGGGCGGGTACTTGTGGGGCTTCTCCCTGAGCGGCAATCGCGCCTGATCAGACGGATAGAGCCTTATGGGATGCTCGTTATTGTCTTCCTGGTTTTTCTTGATCCGCTGGGATTGATGCAGAAGATTGTCTGGCCGCTGGTCTCGGTTGTCTCAAGTTATATCTTCGGCCAAAGAATCATCTAACCCCGAACTTTCCCTAATCCCGTTCCGGTTCTGCCCCCCCTTGCCGGTGTACAACTTTATCTTCGTCGAAGATCTCTTGCATTTCCTTGGCAATTTCTTCTGCATCATTCGGAACAAGACGGAGCGGAATACGGAAGCTCCCTTCTTTTTTCTTATCCTCTTTTTTTTCAGACATGACGGCTTCCTCCGACAAAGAATATAAAATGGTGCTGTCCCACTGTGGAATAAAAAACCCGGAAGCAGACCGATTGATCTTAGAGCGGCTACAGCATCCGCGCTTCCGGGCCTTGGCGGCGCTGGGGTTCGTCGCCCCCAAGCGTCACTTTTCGTGCTGTGTGACTGTCCTGTCAGGGCGTCGCCACCTCACATGCCGTAGGATTCATACTGCCCACTGGACCACCTCCTTTCACCGGCGCGGAAACATGATGGCAGGGCCCAAGCCCTGCCCACCCCTGAAAGCGGCTCGCCGAGCGCCGAACCAGGGGACGCCCCTGTTTATACAGGGACTTGGAGGGGTGTGTTGTCCCTCCTATCTTCTAACGATTCAGTTTAACCATCCTTCCCTCCATGGCCGCGCTACTGTGGTACTCGAATACTCACGTATAAACCATACGCTACGGTTCTCAGTTCCTCGCGCCTTGCCCTGAAGTAAAATCTGGTCATGCTGAACCATTACATGCAGCCAATATAGCACATACTATGAAAATTCTTTCCAGTTCAGGAAGCTTTTCTCGCGGTAGAGGCCTTCAATATCCAGAGTGAAAGGAATGTCTCTGTGGCGTAGAAAATCGGCAATGGAACGGAGGGGAAGTCCGACTGCGGCAAGATAATCCCCCTGAAGTCTCTGAATGAATTGTCGGCCTTTTCCCTGTATGGAGTAGGCCCCTGCTTTGTCCAGAGCTTCTTCTGTTGCGACATAGTGGTCTATCTCATCCTGATCGATACGGCACATTTGGATATCGATCCGCTCCACGGAGATCTCCGTCGTCTGATCACGCGTATCGATCAGGGAAATCGCGGTCCAGATATGGTGTTGCCCACCCTGCAATCGGTGCAGAATTTTTTTGGCGTCCTCCGGGCCTGAGGGTTTTCCAATCTTTCCGTTTGCATCTTCAATGAGTGTATCGCTGCCGATGACAATGCTGTCTGGAAAAGCGGGTTTTACCGACTCGGCTTTTCCTGTCGCAAATGAAATGGCATCTTCTTTTGCAGAATATGCAGGATTCCAATGTTCTTCAAAGTCGGGGTCCACACTCTTGAAAGGAATGCCAAGGAGGGCCAGAATTTCTTTTCTGCGAATGGAGGTGGAGGCCAGAACAATACGCGGACCGGCTCTCATCCTAGAATCGCGTCGGCACAGATCAATTTTTTTCTGAGGAAGGGACTGAGAAGGGTTTCGATATCCTCCAGGCTGTTGACGCGAACGATCTTTGCGCGCAGGCTCCGTGCACCTGGAAATCCCCGGCAGTACCAGCCCAGGTGTTTTCTCAAGCCGACAAATCGAGAGACGCCACAAGTTTTCTGGAAAATTTTCGCATGTTCAAGGGCAATACCAAACCTTTCCTCCAGGGAGACCGGAGTATCGGATGACATGAGGCTTGTCTCTTGGTCTGCGTCCAGATCTGTTGTATTGAACCTCCGCCGGAGTTCTTCTATATTCCGAAAAATCCACGGATTTCCCAGAGCGGCGCGCCCGATGAGAACGCCATCGACGCCCGACTGACGGATCTTAAAAACTGCGTCGTTCAATGAGAGGATATCGCCATTCCCCATGATCAGCGTGCCCGAGCCATGGGCCGTCTCGACCGCTTCTGAGATTGCGTCCCAATCGGCGTCTCCCCGGTACCTTTGCATCAGCGTCCGACCATGAATCGATATTGCGGCGGGGCTTTCCTCAAGGAGATGTTGGACCCATTCCCGAATGACAACCTGATCAATGCCCAGCCTTGTTTTGAGTGAGACGGGGAGGGGAAGGCGGGGGGAGAGAGGATCCCGTTGCGCATAAAATGCACCCATCTTGTTCAGGCGAAAGTGGGCGTACCAATCGGCTACTTTTGGGTGACGTTTTAGAATAGAAAGAGGGCCCCCATCGGCCCATGCGGCGATTCCTCTGCGGGTCTCCTGAAGGATTGCCCTGGCACGAGGAGGGTCCTTAATAAGTCCCGCCCCGCATCCTCTCGCGGAAACCTTTTTTGCGGGACACCCCATGTTAATATCAATTCCATCAAAGCCCAATTCGCAGATGAGCTGGGCAACATAAAAAAAAGCCTCCGGTTCTGCGCCGTAAATCTGAGCAATGACGGGGCGTTCGATTTCACTGTAGAGTAATTGCCGGAGTTCACTCTCTGCGCCATGGCAGATTCCTTCTACAGAGGCAAACTCCGTAATGGTGAGATCCGGCTTTCCGTAGGTCGCTGCAATGCGTCTGAAACTGGCATCGGTCACGCCGTCCATCGGTGCAAGGCCAACGATGGGCCGGGGAAGGGTATTCCAGAAATTAACCAAGGGTGTCCTACTCGTGGATATCACAATAGATAGAGAAACTTATATAACATAAAGATTGTCCGGAACCAAGCCTATTCACGATGGGACAAAATCGGTGGAAATGTAATTTCATTCATAGTATGATGTTGTCTTCAAAAAGAATAACTCTAAATTTTTAGGACAGTGATAATGGATGCTTTTGTTTTGTTCAGGGGAAGTCGGGAGGGTGCGCAAGGGGGAGAGGTTCCCAGAGTGCTTTTTCCGTTGGAGGGTCGTCCTCTTTTTTTATATGTTCTGAAGGCGCTTGACTCGGTCCGGGGCATCGAGCAGATAGTTGTGATCGGACCGCAGAAGATGATCATGGCGGCGATAGAAAGATCGCTCCCGGATGTGCTCTTTGAAAAAAAAATAGTGGTGCTGAATGAGAAAGCCGGTCTTTTTGAAAATGTGCAGCAGGTGCATGAAGGATCGGTGCCCGTCGGACAGGAGATGACGGACCTGAGCGTGTTGCGTCAACCCGCTCCCCCGGCACTTTTTCTCCCCGCAGAGATACCCTTGGTAACCACTGAAGAGATCGAAGCCTTTCTCTCCGCAGCAGATTTGTCTGAATATGAGTCTTGTCTGGGTGTGGCAAGGGAAGAGACCTTGGAATTGTTTCATCCACAGGGAGAAAAGCCCGGATTCAAATTAAAAGGAAAGTCTGTAAAAGGAGAGGTTTATCGAATGACCCACCTTCATCTTGTCCGACCTGACCACTCAAAGGGTGTGGAGACCCTCCAGAAGTTTTATAATGACCCGCTTGCGCCGATTCCCGGTGACCGGACTTGTTCTTTAAGAAAATTCATCGATTATTCTGCATCGAAAATGACAGGGCCTGAGAGATCCGTAGCGTTAAAAACACAATTAAAACTGGTTGAAACGACCCCAGGCGGGGGGGCGGTCAAGGTGGATGATGATGAATCCTATCAAATTGTGTCGCTTCGCTTCAGGGAGTGGCAGTCTTCTCTGATGCCGAAAAAGGAAGGTGAAGAGGAGATCTCGATCTGTCCTCTATCCGGACATATTTGTAAGGAGGGCCAATTTCAGGGAGTGATTGAGTCGGAATAAGGGAAAACTCCGGTCCTGAACCGAAAAGATCAGTCTTTTTTAGATGAAAATCTTGGAAGGTCCCGGATGGAAATCATTCCAATCAGATCCCGGATAGAGAGTATTCCAACGATTTCTTTTTCCTCTCTGACGGCAAGATGGCGAATTCCCTGAAGGGCCATCTTCTCTGTTGCTTCCAGAACCGAACGAGAGATGTCGATATCGACAATCGGCGTGTTCATGATTGCCCCGACGGGGATATCCGATGCCGAGAGGTTGAATCCGATGATTTTTCGTGTCAGATCTGTTTCGGTGACAATTCCGCTATACTGTCTGCCCTCAGAGACCAGAAGAGAGCCTATCTTGCTTCCGGTCATCTTTTGAGCCGCTTCTCGGCATGAGGCAGATCCACTGATCGACTGGATGTGCCGTCGGGTCAGGACGGACAGTGGATTGTAGATATCTTCCATTTTATTCAAAGTACTGTTTTGATCAGAATAAAAGTGCTGGACAATGTCTCGAACCGAAACTAGGCCGATGATTCTGCCTTCTTCCGAAATCGCCAGATGTCTGATCCCATTTAAATGCATCAGGTGGTTTGCTTCGACCATGGACTTTTCAATGTCAATTTCCAGGATGGGTGAGTGCATGATGTCGCGAGCAGGCATGTCATAAGGTATTTTTTTTGTTAAAACCTTTCGGCTCAGGTCACTGTCTGTCACGATGCCGATATACCGTCCGTTTTCCTCGATAAAGAGGGAGCCAATTTTCCAGAGACGCATTTCCTCTGCGACCTTGAGTATTGTCGTGGCAGGGGAAGTTGACTTGATCTCCCGAGAGGCCAGTTCACTGAGTGTCATAGGCTTTTCCTCATGTCCAAGGATGGTGACGTGTGGGATGATAACTGATTGATTTCGTTCTGTCAATGTGTGATCGATAGGACAAAAAGTTTAAAAATACTTGACATCATTACGTTATCTCCGATAATATCGGCCCGGTTATTTGTTCGTCCCCATCGTCTAGCCAGGCCTAGGACACCGCCCTTTCACGGCGGTAACTGGGGTTCAAATCCCCATGGGGACGCCAAAAAAAGTAAATTATGATCTTTTATACTACGAATAAGGCCCTGCCAGCGGAGCCGAGTAAAGCGAGTTTACTCACCTCATTTCGAAATTTCATCTGATCCGCCCTCATTTCCACAAAATCTAACCGAATTAGGATTTCAATCCCTTTTTTATTGTCTTATAATGGCCTTACTGGGTTTACAATAAAATAGGAGTATTGATATCAAGAAAGTCGCCTTTTTAGCGATTCTGCTGGGCCTGTTAGTTGTCAATGATGTCTCTGCCTTCATGGGGCTCTCTACAGAAGGCGCCAGTTTGAAATTGAATGACATCGGCTCAGTCGGGAGAGTGATGAACGGTCTTAGCCTGAGCCTTGGAAATCCTCTATTTGATTCAGATGCGCTTTATGGTAAACACGATGATGGAGTGGACGGTATTTCAAGTTCGTTTGCACCGGCATCACGTCTATTCAAGGGAATATCGATTAATTTCTCCGGGGAATTTTCAAAAGAAGGAATCACCGGTCTGGCGCTTGGTCCCTATGCGGTATGGGGCGGCAATTTGGCGGGAATCTTTGTCGGGGCGGGTGTTGTGGTAAAAGATTTGGCCGGAATCGCGATTGGCGGTGTTCTCTTGGGTGATCGGGTCAATGGAATCGAAATCGGCCTTCTGATTCGTGTCGAGCAGAAAATCACCGGTCTGGCGATTTCGGTGTCGAACAGGACGAAACACTTGAGCGGTATTCAGATTGGTCTGGTGAACTATGCTGAAGTGCTTTATGGTGTTCAGATCGGCCTGATCAATTATGCCGGAAATAACCCTAAAGGACTAAAGTGGCTCCCTTTGATCAACGTCCATTTTTAAGGGGGTGCCCGGATGGAAAATAAACCGCGTGTAGAGATTTCTTATTGTACGCAGTGCCGTTGGTTATTACGGGCGGCCTGGTTGGCTCAGGAGCTACTGACAACTTTCGAGACTGAACTGGGAGAGGTTGCCTTGTGTCCTGCAAGCGGCGGGGCTTTCGAGATTCAGGTTGACGGCGTGGTGCTCTGGTCCCGAAAAGAACGTGGACGTTTTCCAGAATCCAAAGAGATCAAGCAATTGGTCCGGGATCGGATTTCTCCGGAGAAAAACCTTGGCCACTCAGAACCTGAAGTGGTTTGAAAGAGAGCTACTCCCCGACTCGAACAGATCGCCCCAGTCTCACCCGATAATGAACCATTTCTTCAAAAATTTTAGTAACTGTTCAGCGTGCCACTATTTTGCATCAGGGCAAGACGCGAGGAACACAGAACCGCAACGTAGGTGTCTCTACGTGAGGATTCGAGTACCACAGTAACGCCGCCATGAAGAAAAAGAGGGGTGTGCTGAATAGTTACAACGCTTCCCGAATATGCTATCATTCCCTCCTATGAAGATTGATCGAAGGCTGTTATTTTTATCGGTCCTTGCGGTTGGTCTCTGCCTTGCTTCCCTCCAAGGGTTATCCGGTGAGATGCTTCCTCAGAAGCAAGTTGATCCGTCTGCAAGGGAGGAATGCGCGGTTTGCCACAAGGGTCCTTTCCGGCACCAGATTGATGACTCACGCGGCCCGTGGTGTGTCAATTGTCATAAGTTACACAATGTTGGCCACCGCTTGGGGCTGGAGACCTATTTCAATCGATTTGTCCGTGTTTCCCATGAGGGGGAAAGGCCGCTTAAGAGGCAGGAGGTCATTGCGCAACTTATGGTTCTCATCCCGGCCGGAGAATTTATCATGGGCGAAGACTTTTCAAAAAAGAGTCTCGGCCCGCGGCATACCGTCACGCTGGCCTCTTACTATATCGACCAGTATCATGTGACCAATGCGCATTATAAACAGTTTGTCGATGCAGACGGTCGCATGCCTCCGCCGCATTGGTTCGGTCCGACGCCTCCTTTGTCCAAACTCAATCATCCGGTTACATTTGTGAGTTGGTTCGATGCCGATGACTATTGCAGGTGGGAAGGGAAACGTCTGCCAACCGAGGCGGAATGGGAGAAGGCCGCGCGGGGGATAGACGGGAGGATGTTCCCATGGGGGAAGAAGTATTTGAAAAAGCGGGCCAATGTTACCCCAGAAGGATTCAAGGATACGACGCCGGTCAATGCGCTTCCTGAAGGTGTGAGTCCTTACGGTGTTTTTGACATGGCAGGAAATGTTTTTCAGTGGACCTCGGACTGGTTTCTTCCTTATCCGGGGAACAAGGTTCCCCATCCAAACTTCGGGGAAACCTTGAAGGTCTTGCGTGGCGGATCTTTTTTTGATTGTAGTTTTTATAAGTGCGGGATTTCATTTCAGACCTACAACCGGATTTCTTTGATGAAGCAGACGAAGTCGATCTCAGCCGGATTTAGGTGTGTGAGTGAAGCGAAACTATAAGAGAGGGATGTTAAGCAGTGAGAAGGAACCTGATCAATTCAATTCTTTTGTTGAGCCTGATCCTTGGCTTCAGCGCAAAAGCTTACGCGAGGGAATGGACCCTTTTTGTGAAAGACGACCTGTTCCTGCATTATTATGATCAGGAGAATATGAAAACGACGCCTAAAAAGATCCTTCAGGTGCTCATTAAGGTGGTTCCAAAGTCGCAGAAAGGAAAAGATCTTCTTCTTGCCGTTCGCAAAGAGAAGATGTTTCTGATGGGCGGATATGAGGACTATGCCTATACCGTCACAGCACTTGAAATTAACTGCCCGGACAAGATGAAGGCTGTTCTGGAAAGCAGTGATTTTAATCATAAAGGTCATGTTCTTGATACGGTGAGAGATCCTCTTTCTACATTGAGAAGAAGATGGATCCAGATCGACTCGGATTCGTATCCCGAGTCTTTCTATCATAAGGCACTCTGTAAAAAGCTGGGTGAATCCCAGAATTGAGAAACCCCTGTAAAAAAGGTAGAGAGAGAACTTGTTCCTGAATCGTATTCTCCGCGCACTGCAACTTGAGGACGCGGTCTATGAAGAGCTGGCTTCAGATCCCGCACCCCTCGCCCAGAGTATCCTGCTGGTGGCTCTTTCAAGTCTTTCGGTCGGGGTCGGGGGGAGTGGTGGGCATTCTGAAAATATACTTCCAGGAACGATCACCTTCTTGATTGCATGGACACTTTCGGTAATCATTATATATATTATCGGGATGAAGGTTTTTCCGGGTCAGGCAAGACACAAGAGCATTCTTCCTTTATTGCGAACGACCGGATTTGCCAGTTCCCCCGGCCTTGTTCGTCTCCTGGGCTTTCCCCCGGCGACCTCGGCGATTGTGGCTGTTGGCGCGTCTCTCTGGATGTTTGGGGCAATGGTGATTGCCGTCCGCCATACATTCCAATACCAAAGCATCCAGCAGTCGCTCCGGGTCTGTGTATTCGGCTGGATTGTCTATCTTGTCATCATCATACTGCGTTGATTATCCTCCCTATTAATTGGGCTTGACTTGTCTCTAATTTCTTGATACGGTGATCTTGGCTTTGTTTCATTGAGTTTAGGAGGTACGGATTACCGCAGAGACTTTTACACATTGTCCTGCGGTTTTTTTTTGATACCTTAGAAGACTGAAGTAAAGCAACATATAAATAAAAGGAGAAAAGTAGCATGCCAAAAGGTACAGTGAAATGGTTTAACGGCAGCAAGGGTTTCGGATTCATCTCGCAGGAAGATGGCGAGGATGTCTTCGTTCATTTTTCAGCCATTCAGGATGATGGCTTTAAATCGCTCGATGAAGGCCAGGAGGTTGAGTTCGAAATCACCCAGGGTCCCAAAGGTGCTCAGGCATCGAATGTCGTTAAGCTGTAATTCACTTAACACACATTAAAAAAGCCTCCCGATGATACGTCGGGGGGCTTTTTTAATGGTGGTTCAAGCCCGACATGATGTCTGCTTGAAGCCGGGTCGTTCCTTTGGTTGACACCCACCATCCTATCCGTTAAAATCCCTGACTATGTCTTTCGAATTTCTTTCCAAAAAGGTGTTCTTCATTCTTGTTTCCGTTCTTCTGATGGCCTGCCAAAAGAGTGAGCACGTGGTCGAGGTGAGGGAGGGGCTTTCCGCCCTTCCTGTCCCTCCCGCTGTTTCTCCATCTCCAGTCCAGTTTGCTCCCGTTGCACCGCATGCTCCCCCACGGGGCGGCACTTCATTCATGGAGAAACTGGAAGGTTTTAAAAAGAAGCTGGATAAAGATCCAAAAGATGTCGAGGCCCTTATCTTTATGGCCAATGCAAATTTCGATATTCAGCGTTTTGAGAAGGCTCAGGTCTTCTATCTTAGGGCACTTGAGGTTGATCCGGACAATCCTCACATCCGAACAGACCTCGCTTCGACATATCGCCATATGGGAGATTCGGACAAGGCAATCGTGGAGCTGGACCATGTGATCCAGGCGCATCCGAATCATGAAATCGCGCTCTACAATATGGGAATTATATTACTCAATGATAAAGAGGATGGTGCAGGGGCCGCGAAGACCTGGGAGCGATTGGTCCAACTCAACCCGCACGACCCGCTCTCGGATGAACTGAGAAAAAAGATTAGTGAAATTAAGGAAGGCAAGCTTAAAAAAATTGAACCGGAAAATCATCCAACCCCGTAAGAAAGGTCTGCTATGAAGTTTTTTTTAGATACCGCGAATATTAATGAGATTAAAGAAGCCGTTTCCTTAGGGTTGATCGATGGAGTCACGACAAACCCTTCTTTGGTTGCGAGAGAAAAGCGGGATTTCAAAGGTTTGATCAAAGAAATTACTCAGATTGTAGATGGTCCGATCTCTGCGGAGGTTGTTGCTACCGATGAAGAGGGGATGTTTACGGAAGGGATGGACCTCTCGAAGATTCATCAAAATATTGTTGTGAAGGTCCCCATGACGCCGGAGGGCTTGAAGGCCACCCGCCGTTTCGTGAAAGAGGGCGTCCGGGTCAATGTCACACTTGTTTTTTCGGCCGCCCAGGCTCTTCTTGCCGCCAAGGCGGGTGCCAGCTACTGCAGCCCCTTTATTGGCCGACTCGATGATATCGCGCAGGTCGGGATGGACCTCATTCAGCAGATCGTCACCATATACACAAACTACGCATTCAAGACTGAGATATTGGTTGCCAGTATACGAAACCCGGTCCACATTATCGAAGCCGCCCAGCTTGGTGCGGATGTGGCCACGATGCCGTTTTCGGTCATTCAAAAACTCTTTAAACACCCTCTGACCGATGCGGGGCTTGCAAAGTTCCTTTCCGACTGGGATCAGTCGAAACCTGTTTCATCCTGATTGTTCCTAATAGACTTCTCTGCCCCACTTCTTGGCATTTATCGATAGTTTTCAAACTGCAGGTCAATGTCGAAATCCTTTGACTTCAGGAGAGCCATGACCTCCTGAAGGTCGTCCTTGCTCTTTCCGGAGACGCGAAGGTGCTCTCCCTGGATTTGGGACTGAACCTTCAATTTACTGTCCCGAATCGCCTTTCCAACGGCCTTTGCCTTCTCCTGGGAGATGCCTTGTTGAAGCGTGATCTTCTGGCGGGCCGTTCCGCCAAGGGCCTGTTCAATTTTTTCATAGACCAGAGCCTTGAGAGAGATCCCGCGTTTGAGTAGTTTTGATTGGAGGATATCGTTTACGGCCTTGAGTTTGAATTCATCTGAAGATGAGATAATGAGTACTTTTTCATTCTCCAGCTTGACCTCACTCTTTGTACCCTTTAAATCAAAACGCTGCCGAAGTTCTTTGGTCGTTGTTTCGACCGCATTCTTCACTTCCTGAATATCAACCTTGGAAACAACATCAAACGAACTCGTACTCGCCATTTATATCTCCTTTACGATTAGATTAAGGTTCTTAGGGAAGCTCTTAATAAGTCATGAATTATTTTTTCAGGGCTAAAATGTCCCGTTTCTGCGTTGAAAATCTTAAAAATAGCGGGTTATGGCTTCACGAGAACCATCCTCCTTAATCAGAATTTCCTGAAAAGTACAATGAGTTTATCGAACTTGTCAACCGGCTGTTTCCCATGGCTTGCGTTAGTTTTACTCCCCCCGGGGTTTTCTAATCATGTCGCCTTCGACGTTGAACTTTTGTGACTCTGGCCTTGTGTAGAGTTCAATCCATTCGCTTGGGATGACCTTGAAGATAAATCGGGGCCGAAAGGTCATGATGATGGCGGGGAGGAGGATGACGGCGGAAAAGGCGCTGGTCAGCATCGCGATGGGCATGAGGATGCCTTCCATGTGGAGGTAGTAACCGGGAAAGGCGACCAGTGCTGTGCCGGCGGCAAATGCGATCGCGATCAGAAGAATGGCCTTGCCAGCCGATCTCAAGGTGACATCCAGAACCTTCTCCAGATGTCGGTTCATCGAGAGTTCTTCCCGCAGACGGTAGAGAATGTAAATGGAATAGTCGGCCCCCATCCCGACGGCCATGGCGGAAACGGCGGCAGTGGATATCCCGAGAGGGATTCCGACCAGACCCATGAATCCAAAATTCCAAAGGACGGCAATGACCAGAGGAACCAGGACGATCAGACCGGCAACGAAGGAACGAAAAATCAAAGAAACGAGGATAAAACAAATTGTAATCATCTGGGCGATATTGAGAAGTTTTCCGTGGATCACAACCTCATTGAGGGCAAGGGTAACCGGAACCGTTCCGGCCAGCGACAGGGTCACGTCCGGCGGAAAATGCTCTACCTTGTATTGATCAATTGTCTTGATCAGCTCCTGACCGAGTTGTGTTGAATCCGATTTTAAAAAGGTGGTGATGACGGCTTTCTGAAATGAAACATCGGCCATCCGTTTAAAGTCTTCCGGGCTTCCGGAGACCGAATAAAGGAAGAGAAATTGTGCGGCCTCTTCCCGGCTTTCAGGGACCTGTTCCGCCTTTGGATCATCGCCATAAAAGGAACGTCGCATCCGCTTTACATAATCAACGTAGGATTCAGTGCGTCCCACTAAAGGATTTTCTTTAAGCCGGATTTGAAGCCCTTCTATGGCCCGCATGACCGCGGGTTCCTTCAGACCACCTGAGGAGGGTGTGGTCACGAGGATATTTAAGGTCGACGTCCCCCCGAACTTCTGATTCAGTACCTGATCGTCCTTGCGGAGTGTGGTCCCCTCAAAGAAAAGACCACGAAGGCTGTTTGCAAAATCGATCCGGCCAACGAATATGAAGGGGATGAGAAGCATCAAGACCCCTCCAACCAGGACCCAACGTTGTTCCGGGCCGTGTGCCCAGCGTCCGAACATGGAAAGAAGTCGGTCGGATAGCCCTTTCCGAAGGACGGTCTCCAACTCGTCTCCACTCGGCGGGGGGATCAAGGAGCGAAGGGCCGGGACGAAGGTCATTTCAAGGAGGAGGGCGCTGACGACGCCGAAGGCCGTCATGAGTCCGAAGGAACGAAAGGCTGCCAATTCAAAAGTGATTAACGAAGCAAAACTCGCCGCGGCGACGAGACCGGCCGTCAGGACAACTGGGGCCATCTTCGATGTTGCCGCGACGGCCGCCGCCCTTTGGGCCGGGATCGGGATATCCATTCCGATGGCATAATCAAGTTCTTCATAAAAGCGGCGAAGAATCTGGACGGAGTGCCCTGCCGCCATCGCCACGATCAAAATCGGGGTGAGCCCCTTGGTCCAAAGGTCGAGTTTCATCCCCACCAGGCTGATCAGCCCCATTGCCCAGATGACACTCAGGATCGCGGTGAAGGAGGGAATCAGCATCCCCTGAAATGTCCTGAAGGAGAGGTAGTGGATGAGCATTATCAGGGCGAAAGCGACCGGAAAGACCCATTGGTTCATCAGAAAGGTATCTTTCTCCAGGTAGGCGAGCGAAATAGGTAAACCGCCGAGATGGATACGGGTGTCGGCATCTTCCTCCCGCTCAATAATGCCTTGGAGTCTTTCATGAATTGCCGAATCACTTAAAGGTTCATCCAGATCTTCCCCGGCAATCTCGCGACTCTTGAGAGCCGCTTCTTTATCCTGAACATCGATAATAATGGCGGCGGCCGTGGCATCAGACGAAACGAGAGATCCGACATAGAGCGGGTTGGAGAAGACCCGTTCCCTCACCGCCTCAGATTCAGCCTGAGTGGTGGGGACCGTTGGCAT
>DUAG01000030.1:0-40000 GCA_012960925.1 Candidatus Manganitrophaceae bacterium | reverse complement strand
AGTTTATTAGAAAAGGGGCGATTGAGAACCCGTGGTTTTTTCGTATCTTGATGCTGGGGATTGCCGTTGTCTTTGCCGCATCGATGGGTTGGTGGGGATTTGAGCAAGGTGAGGACAATGCGATCGCGACCGTTGGTGCGGATCGTATTTCAATGGAGGAGTATCAGCGTTCTTATCAAGCTGCTGCGAAGTTTTACCGGGAGATTTTTCAGGATGACTATGACGACGAAGCGCTCCGTCAGGATGTGATTAATGGCTTGATTGAACGTAAGCTCTGGCTCCAGTTGGCTCGAAAAATGGATTTAACAATTCGGGATGCGGCCTTGAGGGAGTCCATTACGACTTTGCCCGGTTTCCAGAAAGGCGGCCATTTTGACCAGGAGACCTACAAGCGGGTTCTTGCCTTTGAACGCTATACGACACAAAGCTTCGAAAAGAAGCAGCGGGAAGGACTCCTGATATCGAAGGTAAAGACCCTGGTGAAAGGTGGGATCGTTCTGACTCCGTATGAGATCAAGGCGACAGACGAAAGTGATCCGCCCAACCCCGATCCCGAGAAGGCCATCGCGGACCTTTTGTTTCAAAAAAGGGAGAGAGGGCTGAGGTCATACTCCGTGGCGATGAGAGAGAAGGCTGTCATTAACATCAAAGAAGACCATCTATAAATGTAACGATCCCGCTCAAGCCCTCTACTTTACTTTCTTTCCGATGAGAGAAAAAGGATCAATCCTTGCGCCGTTCAGGCGCATTCCCCAGTGAAGATGTGGACCTGTCACGCGTCCCGACTTTCCCACCCGACCGATCTCTTCTCCCGTATGGATGGTCGACCCTTCCTTCGCGCTCACTTCTGAAAGATGAAAATACATACTGAAAAGGCCTAGTCCGTGATCAATGAAGACTGACCGGCCGTTGAAGAAAAAGTTTCCAACGAGAACGACTTTTCCTTTATTTGTTGCCAGAACGGGGGTGCCCATTGGTGCGCTGATATCTTCTCCTGTGTGGGGCTTTCGGGGTTTGCCGTTTAGAAAACGCCGACGCCCAAAGGTCCCCTGTCTTCTTCCTTTGGCGGGAACAACAAATTCCCCCTCCCAGAGTTTTTCTCCCAGGCTTCGGCGGAAGGCCTTGATTACTTTTTTTTTATCCTGTCGAACGCGTTTCAATGTTTCTGGATCAAGATCCACCATTTTTTTGGGAAGTTTCAGGTGCTGGATGCCAAAAACTGCGGCTTTGACCTCGACCATAACCCTTTGTTGATGGTCCGAGTTGCCCTTCTTCCAAGTAACGGTTAAGGGATAGCGCCCTGTCGGTTGGGCAAGGTCAATCCCGATCAGGGCTGCGTAGTCTCCGGAAGCCTTTTTGAAAAAAGGGACCGGTTTATCGAGAAAACGCCCTGAGACTGAATCGACCTCCTGGATTTTTCCGATCGAAAACAAAATGATATTCCCCTGTGCGACCTGGAGAACGGATTCCGTTTCACCCCCCATAAGAGTGTTCGGAAGAAATAAAAAAAAGAAAAGGCAGGAGGCGAAGGTTGTCTGCAGGATAAGATTACTTTTTAATTGCGGCAGATGCAATGAGTTCCTCTACGCGTTGGTTTATAGATGAAAAAGGATCCATGCAGAGGATCGTTTCTTCCCAATACCCGTTCAATTTAAGGTAGGTCCAGTCGACGGTATAAGAGCGGTTCTTTGCCTTTGCAAACCGGATAAAATCTCCCCGTATCTTTGCTCTCGTTGTTTGCGGCGGGTAAGCCATGGCCTTTAGGACATCTTCTTCAGACGCGATCCGTTCAATGAGGCCTTGACGGCACAAAAGGTAGTAAAGTCCACGGTCCTGGCGGATATCATGGTATTGAAGATCGAGCATTGCAATACGAGGATCATCCAGGCTACAGCCCTTTCTATCCATAAATTTATTAATCAAGGCCCTTTTGGCGATCCAATCGATCTCCCGATCCAGTCGACTGGGATCCTCTTCAAGTTCTTCAAGGACATATTCCCAGCGTTCAAGGATATCGCGGCTCGTGTCGTCCGCATCCTCGGAAGTCACATACGCTTTAGCTTTTTTAAGGTAGATTCTCTGAATCTCAATGGCTGTTAATTCCTTCCCGCTCGCCAATCGCACTTTTTCCCGAAGGCTCGGGTCTCTTGAAATCTCACGCAATGCCTTTACGGGATCTTCTAATTCGAGCCCCGAAAGACTCAATCCCTGTTCGATCATGGAAAGCACGAGTGCCGTAGTCCCGACTTTAAGATAGGTCGAATACTCCGACATATTGGAATCGCCGATAATGATATGGAGACGGCGGTATTTCTCAGCGTCGGCATGGGGTTCATCCCGTGTGTTAATAATACTCCTAGAGGAGGTGGTTGAGGAGGAGGTTTTTTCATGAATATGCTGTGCACGTTGGGAGATAAAATAGTGGCTTCGTCCGGATATTTTTAATACCTTTCCGGAACCGGTATAGATCTGCCTTGACACAAAAAAAGGGATAAGCTGTTCGGTCACCTTCCAGAAGTCCAGATCACGACGCATCAGGTAGTTCTCATGGCAACCGTAGGTGTTTCCCATGGAGTCGGTATTATTCTTAAAGATGTAGATATCTCCTGAGAGTCCCTCGTCCTTTAGCCGCTTCTCTGCAACGGGGAGGCAGGATTCCAGTATCCGCTCTCCAGCCTTGTCATGAACAACCAAGTCAAATATATGGTCACATTCCGGTGTGGCGTACTCAGGGTGGCATCCGGTATCCTGATAAAAACGTGCCCCATTCGGCAGGAAGGCATTCGAGGGCCAGCTGTTGGGAATGAGTCCCTCAAAAATATAGCCCAGTATTTTCTCCATCGGCAAATAAACCTTTCCGTGTGGAGAAAAAATAAGGCCATACTCATTTTCTAGCCCAAAGATACGATTCTTCATCTCTCCTCTTTTTAACGCTTCAGCAGGCCACTATCAAGCTTCAGGGCAAGGCGCAAGGAACGCGTAAACCTGCCGGATATGTCTACACACAATGATTTCAGCACGACAGTAACGCAGTACTGGAGGAAGAGAGGGAGATGCTGAAGCGTGACCCTATTTTTTAAGAACCCGGGTAAGTTCCTTTTCTTGGAGTCTCAGAAAAGTTCGTCCGTCCTTTGTCCGATCCAGGACGGCGACTTCCATCCCCTCTGGACTCATCTTTTGATCATATTCTTCCTCCATCGCCTCGAGGCCGATTTGAAGTGCCTCTTTCAAATTCACAAGGCGATATTTTTTTTCTAAGGAATCCTTCAGTTTCTCAGACATTCCCCCGATGACCGCGAACCCTTTTTCATCAAAGATGCTTCCATCAAACGAAATCCGGTAGATTTCATTTTCCTCATTTGATGCCCCGATTTCCACAACCAGGATCTCCACCTCCAGGGGTTTGATTTCCTGACTGAAGATGGTCCCAAGTGATTGAGAGTAGGCATTCGCGAGTGACTTTGCCGTCACATCTTCCCTGCTGTAGAGGTAGCCTTTCATGTCGGCATGGCGAATCCCGGCTTTCCGAAGGTTTTCAAACTCGCTATATTTTCCCGCCCCGGCAAACCCGATCTTATCGTAAATTTCCGAGATTTTATTCAGAGAACTTGGATTGTCCGCCAAGAGGAGGATTCCATTTTTGTATTCCATGGCGATGGTTGATCTCCCCTTGGAGATCCCCTTCTTAGCATATTCCGCCTTGTCCTGCATCATTTGTTCAGGTGAAACATAGTAAGACATTGCCATACTTATCTTCCTCCCAGTTCCTGGACCATTTCCTCAAGCAATGTCCTGATCTCTTCATCCCCGACATCTTTTACGCCTTGTTGGGTGATCACCTTCACGTTGGGGAAGATCCCCCGGACCAGGTCCGGCCCGCCGGTGGCGACATCGGCTTCCGCTGCGTCATAAAGCGCTTCAAGTGCGACGCGGATAGCTTTGTCCCTGTGAAGGTCAATCTTGAATATTTTTTTCATTGTTCCTCGCGCATCCTTTCCGCCGGACCCGATGGCGTAATACTCCGTCTCCTCATATCGTCCGCCTGCAATGTCATATTTAAAAATGCGCCCTGTCTCCCGTTTCAGATCATAACCGGAAAAAATAGGAACGACGACCAGACCCTGCATTGCCATCGGAAGATTTGCCTTGATCATTTGGGCGAGTTTATTCGCTTTCCCGTCCATGGAGAGTTCTACCCCCTCCAGCTTTTCATAATGCTCGAGTTCGGTCTGAAAGAGGCGGGTCAGTTCCAGGCAGGGGCCGGCCGCACCTGCGATGGCGATGGCGGACGTGGCGTCGGCTTTGTGAACCTTTTCAATCCGGCGTTCCGAGATCGTATACCCTTCCGTTGCTCGGCGGTCTCCCGCCATGATGACGCCTTCTTGATATCGCAAGGCCAGAACCGTCGTGCCGTGAGGGACCATTTGTCCGAGATCTTTTCTTTCAGAAGGGTGGGCTCCCGGAAGTCCGGTCTTCCCCCATTCCCCCCGAGCGAGGGAGGACAGAGAAGGCGTGTTCGAGATCAACAGGTGATGAAAGCTGGAGCCGGGATCGTTGAACTGAAATGCAGCCACTATTCTCCCCCTTTCTGAACATAGTTTTTGATAAACTCTTCAGCATTTTCTTCTAGAACATCATCAATTTCATCCATGATTTTATCGAGGTCTTCCTTTATTTTCTTTCCTTTTTCGATGACTTCGGGGTTTGCGGAAACCGCTTCTTCTTTATGGGCTGACTGTTTTTTTTGCGCTCTCTTTTTTTCCTGTTTTGCCATTTAAGATCACCTCATGTCGAAATCATCTTCAGTAAAGCGTCAACCGATTCAGCCTTATCGAGGATAGGACCGACCAAGTCCCGACTCCCTTTCAGCGGATCCAAGAGGGGTATTTTTTTGATGGCCCCGTTCCCGAGATCGAATAAGAGTGAAGTCCAACTGGCCGCATAAATTTGTTTAGAGAACTTCTTAAGGCATGTCCCTCGGAAATAGGCGCGTGTCTCTTCCGGAGGGAATTCCTCTGCGTTGGTCAAGGCCTCCGGGGTGATCAAGCGTTCAACATAATTCCCCCGCTCGAGTGAGTAATAGAGGCCTTTTCCTTGAACAACATTGTGATACTGAAGGTCCATCATCTGTACGCGGGCGTCTGTCCAGTCGCAGCCTTTTCGCTGCATGTATGACTCGATCAAGTCCTTCTTAATCACCCAGTCAATTTCACGGGAAAGCTGCATCGGATCTTCTTCGAGCTTTGTCAGGACAGAACGCCACCTTTGAAGGATGTCCTTCGTGGTTGGATCATTATTCTGGGAAAAGTGGGCTTCTGCCTGTTCCAGATAGGCCCTCTGAATATCAACTGCAGACCACGCCACTCCTCTGGAGAGCTTGATTTGCCTTTTCACCGTTAAATCCCGTGAAACCTCTTTGATGCTCCGGACAGGATCTTCCAGATCAACACCCTGAACTTCCCGGCCCTCTTCAATCATGGCCAGAACAAGAGACAGGGTTCCGACCTTCAGGAAGGTCGTCACCTCTGACATGTTTGCATCTCCGACAATCACATGTAAACGCCGATAACGTGCCGGATCGGCATGCGGTTCATCCCGTGTATTGATGATGGGGCGTTTGACCATGGTGTTCAGGTCGACCCGGACCTCGAAGAAGTCGGCACGTTGGGAAATCTGGTATTCAGCCGGTTCTGTCCTGTTTTCCGATCCAACTTTTCCTGAACCTGCGTAGATCTGTCTTGTGACCAGGAAGGGCATGAGTTGTGAGACGATCTTGTCAAAAGAGAGTTGACGGGAAACCAGGTAGTTTTCATGATAACCGTAACTGTTTCCCTTGCCATCGGTGTTATTTTTATAGATGGAAAGTTGTTTTTCCTTTCCCTCAAGGTGTTCCGAGATTTCGACGCATCTCTCAAGAATACGTTCCCCGGCTTTTTCATATGCGACGAGATCAAGGGGATTTGTACATTCTGGAGTGGAATATTCAGGATGAGCGCCATCGACATAAAGGCGCCCTCCATTCGGGAGAAGTTTATTGAGGAGCCGATTGTATTCAGGCCCGGGAGACTCGCGTTCCCCATCGGCCTCAAACCCGCGGGCGTCGCGCAGGGGATTTTCGTTTTCATAATCCCAAATGACAGAAGAGGAGGGGAGGTATGGATAATTGTTGACCAGGAAGATGGAATTTGAAACGGGATCTGTCCCTCCGAAACCCATGTTGGCAATTCCAAATTCGGTCTCGGTTCCCAATATCCGCTTCATTGCTATCAGATCTCCGATGGGGTCCCCAGCTGAACACCGATCTATTTAGTACCGACCCAGAACGCCCCTCTTTTCCTCCATGGCGGTGTTGCTGCGGTGCTCGAATCCTCGCGCCTTACTCTGAAGAAAAATACTGGTATGTTGAATAGGTACTCTTCCTTATAGATAATGTCCCGTCGAGACCGTTTCTATTTTTTTGGTATCTGCCGCGCTTCTTCCGGCCATGGTACGAACATGGATGATCTTTTCGGTGTTCCTGCCCGCAATCTTCGCCCAGTCATCCGGATTGGTCGTGTTGGGAAGGTCTTCGTTCTCTTTGAATTCGTCCTTGATGGCATGGATAAGGTCTTCTTCTTTTAAACCCATGACCTCGGTATCCAACATCCGGTTAATCGCATATTTTTTTGCCCTGGAGACAACTCCCTCGATCATGGCTCCGCTGGAGAAGTCTTTGAAGTAGAAGATCTCTTTTTCTCCATTGGCGTAAGTGACCTCCAAAAATTTATTCTCTTCGCGGACACTGTACATCTCGTCTACGGCGGCGGTTACCAGGTGCTCGACAACCTTTTTCTGGTTGCCTCCGGCTTTTTCTACTTCCTCAGAATGGTAGGGGAGGTCCTCTGTCAGGTATTTCTTGAAAATGTCAATTGCGGCTTTCTCATCCGGGCGTTCAATCTTGATCTTGATATCGAGTCTCCCTGCCCGTAAAACGGCTGGATCCAGCAAGTCCTGACGGTTACTTGCGCCGATTACAATGACATTCTTAAGGCGCTCTACGCCATCTATCTCTGATAAGAACTGTGGAACAATTGTCGCTTCCATGTCTGAGGAAATGCCGGTTCCCCTCGTTCGGAAAAGGGCGTCCATTTCGTCAAAGAAAACGATAACAGGATTACCGTCTTCCGCGCGTTCCTTTGCTTTCTTAAAGACCTCCCGAATCTGCCGTTCACTTTCTCCAACATATTTATTTAGTAATTCAGGACCCTTTACATGGAGGAAAAAACTCCGGAGTTCCCTGCCAGAACGCTGACTCATCTTCTTGGCGATTGAGGCGGCAACGGCTTTTGCAATGAGTGTTTTTCCGCATCCGGGGGGGCCGTAAAGAAGAATCCCCTTGGGAGGCAGCAGTTTGTATTCGGCAAACAGTTCCGGGTGGAGAAAGGGAAGTTCCACCGCATCCCGGACCTGCTCAATCTGCTCTTTGAGTCCGCCGATATTGTCGTAAGTGACATCCGGGATCTCTTCGAGAATGATCTCTTCCAGCTCAGATTTTGGAATTTTTTCAAGGGCATACCCTGAACGGGCATCAAAAAGGAGATGGTCCCCGACCGAAATTTTTTCATCCAGCAATGGATCGGCCAGAGAAACCACGCGTTCCTCATCTGCGCGGAGCGTGACCACCGCCCTGTCTTTCCCTAGAAGATCTTTAACTTTTGCGATTTCACCGTGCGGATCAAACGCGCAGACCTCTACCATGTTGAGGGCTTCATTCAGGACTACCTGTTGGCCTTTTTTCAAATCTTTTGAGGAGATGTCGGGATGAATGTTGACCTTCATCTTTCGGCCCGACACAAAGACATTGGCGCTTCCATCTTCGTTTACACCTGAAAAAACGGCATAGCTGGCGGGAGGGCTGGTCAGTTTTTCAATTTCAGCCCTCAGGGATTCTATTTGGTGTTTTGCCTCAAGCAAGGCGGCAGAGAGTTTCTCGTTCTGCTTGAAGGCCTGATCGAGCTGCATGCGGGATTGGTGCAATTCCCTCAATTCCGGCTCCATAGAAGCGACTTGGCTCAGGAGTTTTTCTTTCTCTCGCTCATATTCGCCAATTGTTGTTTCAGGATCAGACCCGCCAAACTGCCTAGAAAGTTTCTTCATGGTGTATTTAAAGGGATTCTGGTCTTCCTGTCCTTTCCTTGAACCCGCCATGACTGCACCTCTCAAACGACGATACTGAAGAGAACACCTTCCCCCTATAGAAATAAGTCTACCATCTCATTTTATATGGGTCAACCACCCAGAACGCCTCCGCCCGGGCCAGGAGAACGGATCTTGGAGATAATTCTATAAGAGAGGTTTAGAACAGTTCTCTTTGACGAAACAGGCTCATGATATCGGCCGCTACTTCTTCAACGGCCCGGCCAGTCACATCGACAATGCTCCATTTTGGATTGGCACGATAGACCCTGCGGCAGTTCTTGAGTTCTTCGACAATTGATTCTAGTTTGGCGTAGTCCGTGATCTCCTGCTTGAGCTTTTTTAAGCGGGCTTCCCGGATTTCCTGCAGTCGCCGAGGATCGATGATCAGGGCGACGACGCGCTCCTGAGCGATCATTTCAAGCACTTTCGGGAGGGGAATGTTGAGGACGAGCGGAACGTTGGCGACCTTGTATCCATGCCGTGCAAGGTAGATTGACAGAGGGGTCTTGGCGGTCCGTGAAGGGCCGACCAGGACAATATCGGCCTGAGGGATCCCCTGGAGGTTCTGACCGTCATCATGTTTTACCGTAAACTGAACGGCCTCGATGCGGCCAAAGTAATCGGTGTCAACGCGATGAAGGCGGCCGGGGTCGGATTGAGGGCGAATATCGAAGAAATGGCTCATGGCGGTTAAGAGGGGGCCGAGCATATCGACGGCCATCAGATTGGACTTAAGTGCGCGTTCTCTGATTGTCAATCGTAAGGATTCCGAAACAAAGGTATAGATGATAAGACCTTTTTTCGATTCTATTTCATCCAAGACGGTCGTAATCTGGTTTTCGGTTCGGATGTGATGACGACGAACCAATACCGTCTTGGCATTTGAAAACTGTGATAGTGCGGCTCGGGTGATCTTCTCCGCCGTTTCTCCGGTCGCATCCGAGAGCACAAAAATCTGGCGTTTTTCCATAGTGGGCATCATAGTTGATTCCGGCATCAAAACCAAGACACCAAGATACGATAAACCGTCAAGTCGCCTGCGAAGACAAGGCTAGAGATCATAAGGGTGATCGAAGCGTCCTCCTTTACGGTGGGGAAGACTTTGGCCGATAACGAAGTATTCCAGGCGAATCGGCGGTTTCCAGTCTCTAAATCATGGAATGAGGGAGGTCAGACGCAGCCGTTCAAGCCCGATTTCTTTCTTCCAGAGGAGATCTTCTATGACGGCAAGGAGAGAACTTAGACCTTCTGTTTGCCGTGCGGAGATGGCAATGGCGTCGTAGCGTTTGCAGAGGATCTGGACGATCTCGGGATTGACCTGGTCCATTTTATTGAAGACAAGCAGGCAGGGTGTTTCCGACAATTCCAGGTCGGAGAGGATAAGCTTGACCGTTTCGATCTGCTGCTCCAGTCTCGCGCTGCTGATGTCTACAAGGTGGATGAGGAGATGGGCGTCCCGGAGTTCATCCAGGGTAGAGCGGAAGGCCCCAAGCAGGTCAACGGGGAGGGACTGAATGAAGCCGACCGTATCCGTGAGGATGACCTCTCTTTCCCTTGGAAAGCGGAGGCGGCGTGTTGAGGTATCGAGCGTCGCAAAGAGGAGATCCTTTGTCTTAACCTGACTCTTTGTGAGGGTATTCAGAAGAGTTGATTTCCCCGCATTGGTATAGCCGACAATCGAGAGAATGGGGATACGCCGGTCGATCCGCTTCATCCGCCGCCGGGCACGGGCCGCGGCCAATGACGTTAACTCCCGCTCCAGGCGTGCGATTCGGTCCCGGGACCGTCGTCGGTCGATCTCAAGCCGGGTTTCTCCCGGACCTCTCCCCCCGATTCCTCCGGTCAGTCGCGACAGGGCTGTACTCCGCTCTGCCAGGCGGGGAAGCCGATAGCGAAGCTGCGCGAGTTCAACCTGCACCTTCGCCTCCCTGCTGTGTGCCCGTTGGGCAAAGATATCCAGGATCAACTGTGTCCGGTCCAGGACCTTCATTTCTGTGACTTCTCCGATGGTTTTGACCTGAAGGGGGCTCAGGTTTTGGTCAAAGATCAAGAGGTTGGCCTGACGTTGCAGAGCCTTCATAATGACCTCCTTCAGTTTTCCCTGACCGAGGAGATATTTCGGGTGAAGCGCTTTCGGACGCTGGATGACCCGATCGATTGCTCCAATACCCGCCGACCGGCTGAGTTCGGCCAACTCATCCATCGAGGCCTCCTGATCGATTCTCGGTTTTAACGAGGCACTGATGAGGATGGCTTGTTCTTTTCGTCCGGTTGCGACAGCGGTCTGTTGGTGTCCCTCGAACTCCGCTTCAAGTGCAAAAAGAAAGGGGCGCAGGGGAAGGTTCAGTTGATGGATGGTGGTCGGAGGATGGATTTCATAAAGCTGTTCACTCGGGTTGGGGGGAAGGAGGTGGGCGAGATAGAGCCGTCCCGGTGACCCGTCCTTGAGGACGCCGATGGCGGCGATGATGTCGAGTCGAAGAAGGGCCAAATCGGTCAGGTCGTCGTCATTGAGCGGTTCATCTTTGAGGTGGGTATGAACAAGCCGGACACCGCGTAAGGCCCGTTTACCAAAGCGAAGGTTGCTCAGGTCGGGGATGAGAACCTCTCGTTGATTCCCGACCAGGAGGGTGTAGATTCTTCCTTCTCTCCCAACGAGAATCCCGATCTGGCGTCCTGTTTCAAATGAAAGGGCCGTCAGGTCGCGGGCCAACTCGACCGAAATAATCTGGTCCCCTTTGATCTTCCGGCGGCCAATCTTCTCAAGCCGCTTGATCTGTCCCGGCTTCAGGCCGTTTGTGGGTCCATAGATATTCGTCCCTTTTCCCTCCTAACACCTCATCGTATAAATCTTAGCAGTTTCTATTATTAAAATCGATCTTCAGTCCTTTTTTTTACGGGACTCTTGCTTTTCAATGCAGCGAGGATTCTCCGCGTCGAGAGGAAAAAGACATTATCTATAGTATTCCCGCGCTGTGCGCATTCGACATAAAACTCGCTTGAATTGCAATTTATAGAAGTGTTCGGTAGTATCCTAGAACGATCAGGCGAAGAAAGGAATTCTTGATGAGAATATTGGTGACCGGAGGGGCAGGGTATATCGGAAGTCATACATGCATTGCCCTGTTAAGCGCAGGATATAAAGTGATTGTTGTTGATAATTTGTGTAATAGCAGGGAAGAATCTTTAAAAAGAGTTCAGGCCCTTACGGGGAAAAAGCTTCTGTTTCACAAGGTGGACATTCTCGATAAAGTAAGTCTAGACGCTGTATTCAAAGCGTCTTCGATAGACGCTGTGATCCACTTTGCGGGACTGAAGGCCGTTGGAGAATCTGTTGCGATCCCATTACGCTACTATCGGAATAACGTAGCGGGAACACTCTCTTTATGTGAAGTCATGGAAAAATATCAGGTCAAGAATATTGTCTTCAGCTCTTCTGCCACGGTCTATGGCGATCCCGAAGAAGTTCCCATTCAAGAAGACTTTCCCCTTTCTCCGACAAACCCTTATGGTCGTTCTAAGCGCATGATTGAAGAAATCCTTCAAGACCTTCAATGTTCAGACGAAAGTTGGAATGTTGCTCTGTTACGCTACTTTAATCCCGTCGGCGCAGATCCGAGCGGGCGAATCGGGGAAAACCCGAATGGCATCCCGAATAATCTTTTGCCATTCATTTCTCAGGTTGCCGTCGGTAAACTTGCCCGGCTTTCCATTTTTGGAAATGATTACCCAACAGTTGATGGAACTGGCGTCAGGGATTATATTCATGTCGTCGACCTGGCAGCAGGTCACTTGAAGGCCCTGGAAAAACTAAAATCAAATCCCGGTACCGTCATCTACAACCTAGGAACAGGGCGAGGCTACAGTGTCCTGGAGGTGATTGCGGCATTCGAGAAGGCCTCAGGTAAAAAAATATCTTATCAGGTTGTGGCCCGCCGCCCGGGTGATATCGCCCAGTGTTTTGCCGATCCTGCGATCGCAAGAAGAGAACTCAATTGGTCGGCCGATATGGGCCTTGATGAAATGTGTGCCGATGTCTGGCGCTGGCAATCCCGAAACCCTGAGGGTTTTGAACACACATCGAGTGCGTAATTTTTGTTTTTTAGAGCTAGGTCGGGAGAATGGCTTGCCCCTTTGGCGCAGGATGACCGTTGTATATCGTTTTACATGTTCAAAAGATGAGCCTGAGTAAAGAGAGGGCTTGAATTATTACATGCTTCATGTGACCATGTTTGGTGTCCTGAAGTAATGCGCTCAAAGTCAACGAAAAAGGAGAGGAATATGGCAAAAATTACCCTGAAAGGAAATCCAATTGAAACGGCCGGTGATTTGCCGAGTGTGGGAACGGCGGCTCCGGCTTTCACCCTGGTGAAGAACGATTTGTCCGAAGTAAGCCTGAGCGATTTTTCAGGCAAGAAAGTCGTGCTGAATATTTTTCCCAGCATTGACACGCCCGTGTGTTCTGCCTCGGTTAAGCGTTTTAATGAGGAAGCCTCGAAACTTGCAGGTACGGTGGTGCTTTGCATTTCTGCCGACCTTCCTTTTGCTCTGGCGCGATTTTGCGGCGCGGAAGGCTTGAAGGATGTGACCCCGCTGTCGGTGTTTCGTTCCCCTGATTTTGGAAAAAACTATGGTGCCCTTATTACGACCGGACCGCTTGCCGGTGTCCTTTCAAGGGCAATTGTGATTGTCGACGGCTCGGGTAAGGTGACCTACACTGAACAGGTACCCGAGATTACGCAAGAGCCCAACTTTGACGCCGCCTTCGCGGTGCTTGCCTAAAAGTTTATTTATCGGGAACATCGGACCAACTGGCACCTCAAGTTCTTTCGGCTTGGGGTGCCAGTTTCTATATTCTCATTCTGTCGATTTGGGTGATGTCCTCAGGCGAGAGTGCGCATTTCATTGCACCCGCACTGCTGCGGGCGCTTTCAGGGCGGCTGGCACCGGGAATGGGGATCATCACCGGTGATTTGGCCAAGAGCCAAATCAGGGCGACCTGATAAGGACTCATATTGTTGCGATCGGCGATTTCCTGAAGCAGTGGGTCTTGCCCTGTCCGTTTGTGCTTTCGGAAGCCGCCGACGGGACTGTAGGGAAGAAAGGCGATGCCTTCTTTTTCGCAATAGTCCACGACCCCCTCTTCAAGGTCTTCCCGGGCGTACAGATTGCATTTGTTTTGAACGCTGACAATCTCGACAATCCCTCGGGCCTCTTTGATTTGCGCGACGGATACGTTTGACAAGCCGACATGACGGATCTTCCCCTCCTGTTTGAGTTCGCTCAATGCTCCAACGCTGTCGGAGAAGGGGAGATGATCGTCGGGGACATGTAGCTGGTAGAGATCAATGCAATCGGTGCCCAAGGCTTTTAAGCTGGCCTCGCAGGCCTTCTTTAAATGTTGGGGCTCGCCATGGGTTGTCCATTCCCCCTTGGACCGCGCCATCCCTCCTTTTGTCGCGACCCATACCGGGGTGCCGCCTTTCCATTCCCTTATCGCCTTGGCGATAAGCCGTTCGTTATGCCCGATGTCGTCATCGTCCAAACAATAGACATCGGCCGTATCGATGAAGTCGATGCCATTGTCTAAAGCCAAGCAAATGACTTTAATGGATTGGGCCGATTCCGGACGTCCCTGAATCGACATCGGCATGCCGCCCAAACCAATGGGATTAACGGAAATACCGGAGCGGCCGAGTTGGCGACGGTTCATGCTGTCCTCCTTAATTCTCATCGCAGGGTTCACTTCTTGATCAACCAATCGGAGATTCTCGCGATCATGCGCTCAAAATCATCCGGTTTGTAGAAGTCATGGCCGGCACCCGGAATGATTTCTATCTCCTTCTCTGCCTGAAGCCGCTCAAAGAGATGATTGCTCTGGTCCACTGGAACATCTACATCGGCATCCCCATGGACAATCAGGGTCGGACTCCGAATCAAGGCGGCATCGCGGTAGGTGTCAACCTTCAAGAGATCTTCATAGAACGAATATTCAAGGCGGGCCTTCCCATCAAACGTGGCAAAGGAGAGGACGCCACTTTTCTGCCAATGTTTCATCCCCCCTTCTCCGAGTCGGGATTGCCAGATTTTCGGATAATCGGAGACAGGGCATTTCAAGGCAAGCGCGCATAAGTCAGGATGGCGTGCGGCCAGGAGGATGGCGATGAGGCCCCCGAAACTGGAGCCGACCAAGCTGTGCTTGCGGTATCCCTGTTGCGTAGACCAACGGAGGATTCCTTCTGCCTGGGCAAGGCAGCGGGTCAAGGTCATCTCCTGAAATTCACCAGAGCTTTTATTGTGGCCGAAGAAGTCAAAGCGACAGGTTGCAATCCCCTTTGAGAGGAGCTTCTCCGTCAGGGCGAGGTTGGTGCTGCTCTCCATGCTCGACATGAAACCGTGACAAAGAATCACGAGATGTTTCGTCAGATTTTCCGGTTCGGCGAGGGTAAGGGCAGTACGTTCTCCGGGGGTGAGTTCGAGTTCGATCTTCTTTTCCAAGGTCTTTCTCCTCCGAAGAATCTTCAAATTCCGAGAAGTATAAATGAATAGTGTTTGTTCTGCAATCTCGTGTGGTGGTGTCCGGCTTATACTTCTTTCTTTTCTGGGTAAAATTGGATATATTCTGGCGTATTGTCAGAGGATGCATGTGAAGCAAGGTGAGGTGTCATCCCATGAAAGAAACACAAGCCCTTCGTTTTGTCCATATCAGTGATACGCATATTGGCACGACGCCCGATTTCAGGCTTTATGGTGTTCAGACCTTCCAGTTATTGAAAAGACTGATCTCTGCGATTAATCAAATCCCGACCCGGCCCGATTTTATTATACATACAGGCGATGTCGTTGCGAATCCGGATCCGGAGGCCTACAGACTGGCGGCGGGCCTCTTTAACGAATTGAAATGCCCGGTCTATTTTGTGGCGGGCAATCACGACTCGGCGCGAGACATCCGGACGATGTTGCTGATTGGGCCGAAGGAAGATTTCGGTGATGAGAACCGCCTGGTGTATAGGATGGTCCTCAAGGGGCAGCACATTATTGTTTTGGATCCTTGCAAACCGGGCGTATTAGACCCTCGCGGAGAACTTCCCGAGTCGCAGCTTGAGATGCTCCGTCGGGAGGTCCGGACCGGGGAAATTCCGCTCACCATTTTCATTCACTTTCCTCCGGTTTACCTCGATTCGCTCTGGCGGGACCGGGAGATGCGTCTGTTAAACGGAGAAGCGCTCCATAAGGTACTTCTCCCTGCGAGAGATCGCCTGAGAGGGGTCTTTTTCGGGCATATGCACCGAGGGATACAGGTCCTCAAAGACGGGATACTCTATTCCGGGGTCGGAAGCACATGCTGTCAATTTACAGCCTGGCCCAACGACCAAAAGGCCGGCTATGAGCCGGATCTCCCAGCCTGTTTCAACTATGTCACCCTCCTTCCGGATCAGACCATCGTGAAAGAACATGCAGTGTAACGCTTTTTGGTAAAGGGTTTATTATCCTTTGATGAGCTCGAGTCCAGAAAAACCGACGATATGATATGAAAGGGGGGGCATTCGTGAAGGAGAAGATGCCTCAAAATCGGATCGTAATTATCGGGGAAGGATTCTTTGCGAGGTGATTTCGTAGAGTTTTAAAAAAAATCAGTCTGACCTCTCCACCGTATCCAGCTCCAAAAACTTAAAAACAGTTGTGCCGATCCGAATGAGATCTCCATCCTTAAGGATTGAACCGACGACTTTGACCTCATTGACGTAAAGGCCATTTTTGCTCTGAAGGTCTTTCACGATGGTCTGTTTATTCTTTGTGTGGAACTCGGCATGTTTCTTTGAGACGGTTCCTTCATTCAGGGAGATGTGGGCGGCTGACGCTCGGCCAACCCGCATCGTTTGTCTATTCAAGAGGATCTTATTTCCGAGGTTTTTTCCCGAAATAACGATGAGACAAGGGGTGTTTCCCTCTGAGGCTGTTGTCTCTTCTTTATCCAACCCTAGAGTTCTTCCTGGCAAAATGAGTGGGACCGTGTTCGGAGATTTCTTCAGTTGATGATTGACAGTTGGAAATAACAACATCTGTGATGAGGTCTGGCATGAAAACTCCCTATGAAAACCGAGCGAAAGACCATCCTGTGATAACGCCCGTGCTCATAAAGGTCGAGTGAGCCATAAGGCCGATAACAGTAATTTTTCGGAGAATCCGTGACCTCCTAGGAAATATGATGAGCTGAAAATGATCCCGTTTTTTTTCGCGGTTAGCCTTGCCTCCTGTAAGAGGAAGGGGAACTGCCAACCTTGTTTTGAAAGACCTTGCTGAAATAACTTTGGTCGGAAAATCCGACCTCACCGCTGACTTGTTTAATAATGCGATGCGGGTCTTTGAGAAGGTTAATTGCGCGGTTGATTCGGACCTCTGTGAGATAATCATGAAAACCAACTCCGCATTCCTCTTTAAATGAGGCGGAAAGGTATTTTGGGTGGAGGGAGACCGCCTGGCTGACCTTTTCAAGAGAAAGCGCGGGAGAATTGAAATGCCGATCGATATATTGGACGGCACGATGGATCTTGATCGAAAGTGAATTCATATCGATCTTAAGGCTACGATGCACCATCTCGAAAGGATTTAGCCCAAGGAGGCGGCTGATCTTTTTTTCCAAGTCAAGGTTATCCCATGGTTTATCGATGAAGGCATGTGCCCGTACCTCAAGCATCTTGATCAAAAGCTCTTTTGTTCCATAAGCGCTCATAAAGAGAATCGGTGTGACCCGGTCATCCTGCCTGATCTTTTTGAAGAGTGTGAGTCCGTCCATGTCGGAGAGGCGATAGTCTAAAATAAGGAGATCAAATTTCTTCCCTCGATTGAGGATGGAAAGCGCTTCATCCGCGTGTTCGCTCGAGGTCAAGTCATATTTTTCTTGAAGGAGCGCCTTGAGTGAAAGGAGCACAGAGGGTTCGTCATCCACAATAAGGATGGATTTTTTTATCGGTTCATTCATTATGATAGGCTCCTTATGTCTAGTCCCATTCAGGAAGTTTCAAAATAGTCTCCCATGCCGCAGGAGAGACCGGTTGTACAGAAAGGCGATTCCCTCGCTGAACAACTCCCATATGTTTTAATGCGGCGATCGATTTTAGCCGCTTCAGTGTAATAATCGTTCCGCAGGCTTTCACGATTTCAATGTCCACCATGAACCAGATCGGTTTTTCAGCAGAGCTATTGGGATCATAGTGTATGTCTCTGGGATCCCATGCGGTATAATCCGCATAGCCCATTTTAATAACCTTGGCTCTGCCGACAATACCGATCTGCTTCGCATTGCTCTGATAGAAGAACACTCCGTCTCCAAGCTGCATCTCATCCCGCATGTAGTTCCGCGCCTGGTAATTACGGACGCCAGACCAACAGGTCGACCTGGATGATAAGAAATCATCAATTGAAAAGTCGCCTGGCTCCGATTTCATAAGCCAGCATTGCTTCCGAAGTGACACCCGTTCGTTCCTCATTGACCGATAAATGACACTCGAAAGGCCCGTCCAATTTCAAGCAGAACCGCGGTTGATAGACTTACTAATGAGTAAGCCTATCGCCCTTCTTTGTTTCTGTCAAGGTCCTTCATGTGACAATTTTTGAAGTGAGGAATACCGCATTCTTCCGTCACGGATGGATGCAGTCGTTTTTGATTTTTTGTTATGGTATATTCTGATTTTTTTATGTATCTCATTCTAATGAGTGTTTCCTTGGGGGACAGATGCTTACTTTTTATCATTACAAGCGGTGCAGTACCTGTGTGAAGGCGAAGAAATCCCTGATCTCTCGTGGACGCTGCTTGAAAGAGATTGACATTACGACCACGCCTCCTTCGGCCCGGATACTCGCCGCCCTGATAAAGAAGAGCGGTCGTCCTTACACGGACTTTCTCAATCGGAGCGGGGTTCAATATCGGGACCGGAACATGAAGGAGAAGGTAAAGTCCCTCAATGAGGCCGAAGTGATTCGCCTCATGGCATTGGATGGGAGATTGATTAAACGCCCGATCGTCACGGATGGGAACAAGGTGACGGTTGGTTTTAAAGAAGCGGAATATGAGCAGGCGTGGTGATCTTCGCCGGGGTGTGTCAGGCCGATTTCTTGACAAAAGATACCCAGTAAGGTATACAGAGATTGGGTAAAAGCTAACTTTTTCCATAATTTATTTTTAGAAATCGGAGGGAAAATGCCGCAAACAGTTTTGTTGGCAGATGATAATATTGCAGTTCAAAAGTTGGTCGAAATGACCCTTCAAAATGAGGGTTACGATGTTGTTACCAGTGACAATGGTCTTTCCGCTCTTGATCTGGCCTTAAAAGAGACCCCAGGGCTTATCCTGGCGGATTACAGTCTGGAAGGATTGGATGTTGTTTCCTTTGTCAGGAAGACCAGGCAGAGGGAGCGTCTAAGCAATGTTCCGATTGTCTTGTTGGTGAATTCGACCGATCATTATGATCTTTCTGAGCTTGAATCTGTTGGAGTCCAGGCCTTTATAGAAAAGCCCATTGATTCAAAATCTCTTGTTGAAGAGGTTAATAAGCGGATTGCCGCCTCCGTGCAGTCTGAAGTCGTCTCGGATACTTCGTCCTCCGTAAAAGAGGACAATCTTTCCGAAGAAGAGATGAAAATTGAAGAACTCCTTGGGTGGACCAGCTCTGATAGCCAGAGCCAGGAGACGGAAGAGAAGGCCGTATCCGCGGACGAGGCCGGGCCGTCCGCAGAGCCGCAAGGAGACAGCATGGCAGATCTGGCCTCGGAACCGTCCCTCTCCGAAAATTCTCTTGAAGAAACCCAGTACTTTCAGCCGCCTCCCATTCCTGAGGATCTTGAAGAAGAGAAGGTCCCGGAAGCCAACGCTCAATCTATGGATGAAATACATTGCCTTCAACAGCTCCAGGATGAACCCTTCCTTTCGTCAGTCTTGTCTCAGATGGAATCCGAGGTTGAGGAAGCGCGTTCGTCAGAGGGTGAGACTCAACAAGACTCAGGGAATATTATTCAGGACGCCGTTGACAATGTTTTGGGGGAGAATTTTCCCGACAGGGTCAAATCGTCTCTCACCCCGGAAGCCATTACGGCAATCATCGAGAAAGTGGTGTGGGATGTCGTTCCTGCCCTTGCTGAAATTGAGATTAAGAAAGAGATGAAGCGCCTTCAGGCGGATGAGGGCTAATCCCGCCGGCGCCTCTGCCTGCGTGTCTTCTCCAGGACGTCGAATTCCTTTTCGGCATTGTCTCGGATAAAGTCTCGAATGTGTCTTCCCATATCTCCTGATTGTTGAATGTTGCTCTTGAATCTATCCAGATCAAGGCGTGCCAGAGAATAAGTGACGTGATCGGAATGATCGGTCCAACGGTCAACGATCGTGATGTCTGTAAGAAGGTTTACGGTGAGATCCTTCACGTTCTCTTCCAGTTCTTTTTTTTTCCTGTCCTCATCGGGGTCGTCTTTTGATATGGAGATAAGATAATCCCGTACAAGTATTTCTGAATATTTTGTAAAGATCTTTCTGATTTCTTCTCTGGCCATTTTGTCTGCTATTGTTCTGGCCAGTGATTTGTTTAACCCCTCCTTATCTGTCTTGCCGACGCCGTAAAATGATTTCTGGTTCTTATCCATGATTGCGCCACCCTTGATTTGGATCCAATCAGGTCTGATGTCCCTGATCTCCTTCCCGGCACATGCAGGCAATAACAAGGAGGAAAGAATGAGGGAGACAACGGATAATTTCAGGGCAAATCGTTTTCCGGAAAGCAAGGGTGACCTCTTTCATGTGATGTGGGTATTCAGAACTGTTCTCCTGAGTGCACAGAACGAGCGCAATAAAAAAGTAGTCGTTTTTTTCTCGGGTCGTAGAATCCTCGCCCCTTTGCGGTGGGGGTGTTCAAATTATATTTCCCCTTGTTTGAAAAAGTCAAATGGCATGACGTCCACTGAGAACCCATCGTGGACTCTTGCAATTTCCCAATGATTCCCAAAATAAGAATTGACAACATGGTGGACCTTGGATATAATAAAAGTCAACTGCAACGAAGGAGGGGATCTCTCTTCCGGGTATCTTGCAAAAGAAGGGTCCCTGCCGAGTACGGTCCAGGAGAACAAGTATCACACTCTCTAATAATTCTTCCAAAATCTGCATCAGGGCATGTCAATTAAGAAATAAAACCCATATTTAGGAAAGCAGTTTGCTGCTTGTCTTGTGATTTCTCACTTTATTCATTCTTTGAGGAACACGTGATTCTGTGAGCGGGAAGTGTATATCGCGTTCTTAGTGATATATGGCCTCTCCCGTTGCAAGCGATAGGAAAGTCTGATTTTTTGAAGGAGAAAAAATGAATCTTACTGAATTAAAAGAAAAAAGCATCTCCAAACTCTTTGATGTTGCGAAAGAGTTGAGAGTTGAAGGGGCGAGCAATCTGAGGAAGCAGGAACTGATCTTTGCGATACTCCAGGCCCAGGCGGACAAGAACGGGACAATTTATGGTGAAGGTGTCCTTGAAACCCTCCCTGATGGTTTCGGTTTCCTCCGCTCTCCTGATTATAATTATGTGCCTGGCCCGGATGATATCTATATCTCTCCTTCCCAAATCAGACGATTTAGCCTTCGGACTGGTGATATTGTCTCCGGCCAGATACGTCCCCCAAAAGAGACCGAACGGTACTTCGCGTTGTTAAAGGTTGAAAAGATTAATCATGAAGAACCTGAGGCCTCCCGAAACAAGATCTTTTTTGATAACCTGACGCCTCTCTACCCGATGGAGAAACTGAATCTTGAATACAGCGCGGGAGATACTTCGACACGGGTCATCGAGTTGGTTACGCCGATCGGAAAGGGACAGCGTGGCTTGATCGTCGCCTCCCCGCGCACCGGTAAGACGGTGCTCCTCCAGTCGATTGCGAAAGCGATCATGAAAAATCACCCTGAGGTGATATTGATTGTCCTGCTGATCGATGAACGTCCCGAAGAGGTGACCGACATGCTGAGGGAGGTGAAAGGGGAGGTGGTTAGTTCGACCTTTGATGAGCCGCCGCAGCGACATGTCCAAGTGGCTGAGATGGTTCTGGAAAAGGCAAAACGTCTTGTGGAGCATAAGCGGGATGTGGTCATACTCCTGGATTCCGTCACCCGCCTGGCCCGTGCTTTTAATACGGTGGTGCCTTCGAGCGGAAAGGTCCTGTCCGGTGGGCTTGATTCAAATGCCCTGCAGCGACCAAAGCGGTTTTTTGGTTCTGCAAGGAATGTTGAAGATGGCGGGAGTTTGACGATCATTGCCACGGCCCTGGTTGAAACCGGAAGCCGGATGGATGATGTGATCTTTGAAGAATTCAAAGGAACAGGCAATATGGAACTTCATCTGGACCGAAAACTGGCGGACCGGAGGATCTTCCCCGCGATCGACATTACCATGTCCGGAACCCGTAAAGAGGAGCTGCTCGTCGAGAAGGAGGATCTGAACAAGATGTGGGTCCTTCGCAAGGTCTTGAGCCCGCTCTCGACGATTGAATCGATGGAGTTCCTGATTGATAAGCTTCGAGGAACCAAGTCCAATAAGGAGTTTCTGGAGTCGATGAGCAAGTAGACGGGCTCAGGAGTCCTCTTTCCATGGCTATGGGATCCGGGGAAATAGCCCTTGAATTATCACATCAATTCATGTATGATCCCACCGCTTGAGAATTTGTAAGCTACCCTTAACTATATGAAGTGAAAATCGACTGATGAAAAAAGACATTCACCCGAAGTACCAGGAATTGAGCATCAGCTGTGCCTGCGGTGCAGTAATGAATACAAAGTCTACGCAGAGTGCGATTCGCTTGGACATCTGTTCGTCGTGTCACCCCTTTTTTACAGGGACGCAGAAGATTGTCGATACCGAAGGGCGGGTCGAACGATTCAAAAAGAAGTATCAGAAGTTCGCAAAGAAGTAGCCTTCGTGTGTTCCTTCCTGAGCCTGCCTGCCGGCGGGTTTTTTGTTCTTCAAGGTAAGTCAATCTGTCCTGCTAGAGGAGGCTGACCAGGAGTTTTTGATGAGAAGAACGGCCTGAAGTGGCTTCTCTGATGGGACACAAGAGAGAAAAAGATGGTTGTCGCGAATGAAAATTTTCTCTTTGAGAAGCTTGAAGAGATATCAAAAGAGTATGATGTTCTTACGCGAAAACTATCGGATCCGGTCATCCTGGCGCAGGCGACGGAGCGGACCCGGTTTTCCAAAGCGCGGGCTGAATATGAGGAGATCATCCATCTTTATGAAGCCTATAAATCCCTCCTGAACCAGATATCCGATCTTGAAGAAGTGCGTCACGATAAGGAAGCCGAGGCGGAGTTGCGAGCGATGGCCGAGGAGGAGTGGAGCGATTCCCAGGAAAAAAGGGCCGAGATGGAAAGGGCCTTAAAACTGCTTCTCCTGCCCAAAGACCCTATGGATGACCGAAATCTTTTTTTGGAAATCCGGGCGGGGACCGGGGGGGAAGAGGCGGCCTTGTTTGTGTCGAACCTTCTCCGAATGTATACCAAGTATGCCGAGAAGTATCGTTGGAAGGTCGAGATCATCACCTCCAGTGAAACGGGAATTGGCGGCCTCAAGGAGGTGATTCTTTCAGTCGCCGGAAAGGGCGCCTATCGCCTACTGAAGTTTGAAAGCGGTGTCCACCGTGTTCAAAGGGTCCCTGCGACGGAGGCGAGCGGGCGGGTTCATACCTCTACGATTACGGTTGCCGTGGTTCCTGAAGCGGAGGAGGTTGATATCCACATTGAACAGAAAGACCTTCGAATTGATACCTACTGCTCTTCCGGTCCCGGGGGGCAGAGTGTGAATACGACCTATTCCGCAGTTCGCATTACGCATATCCCGACCGGCCTTGTTGTGACTTGCCAGGATGAGCGCTCTCAATTGAAAAACCGGGGCAAGGCCATGCGGGTCCTCCGTTCACGGCTCTTGGAGGCTGAACGCGAGAAGCAGGAGGAACAAGCTTCGAAAGAGCGAAAGTCTCAGGTTGGAACTGGAGGACGGAGTGAAAAGGTAAGGACTTACAATTTTAAAGAGAATAGGGTAACGGACCACAGGGTGAATCTTTCACTCTATCAACTTGATCAGGTTCTCGAAGGGGAAATCGATCCCTTCATCAAGGCCTTAACCGCCCAAGCGGAGGAGAGAAAACTGCAAGATCTGCACGCGACATCATAATCTCCAAGGATCCCTTTCAATCGTTAATTTAGGCCTAAGATCCGCGATTGGATCTGGGGTAAACCGTCAAGTCGCCTGAGAGACAAGGCCAGAGGCCACAAGGGCGACCGAAGCATACTCATGTACGGTGTTTGGCCGATAACGCAGTATTTCAGGCGAATCGGCTGTTTCTAATACCGCAGTCGCGGAATTAGAGTTAGGACATGGAATATGGCTCTGACAGTGACAATGAATGTATCAGGGCTCTTACAAAGAGGGACGGCTGATCTGAAAGCCCATGGAATTCCCTCCCCTCGCCTGGAGGCAGAAACCCTGCTCTGTTCGGTGATGTCCTGTAAGCGGATTGATTTCTATATCGATCCGGATAAAAGTTGTTCAGAGCGGCAGGAGAGCCTTTTTGGTGAATTTGTCCGGCGGCGCTCAGGGCACGAACCGCTTCAGTATATTACTGGAAGAGTTGATTTTTCCGGTTTATCCCTCGTTGTCCGGCCCGGGGTGTTTATTCCCCGTCCAGAGACGGAACTCATTGTCGAAGCGGTTTGTACGTTCACACTGTTTCCGAAACGTATTCTTGATCTTTGCACCGGAAGCGGGGCGCTTGCCGTGGCTCTGGCCTTGCGTCTCCCGTCTTCAAAAATCACGGCGACCGATGTTTCGGCGCGCGCCCTGAGCAATGCCCGATTGAATATTGAGCGTCATCAATGTGCACATCGCGTCCGCCTGTTGAAGGGGGATCTTTTCCAGGTTTTTCAGGGTGAGACCCGATCTCGGGAAAGAGAGACTGCTCTAGCGAAATTTGATCTGATTGTTTGTAACCCACCTTATATTCCAGAAGAAGAGTGTTCACAGCTTCAGCCTGAGGTGCGGGATTACGAACCGCATGCCGCTCTTTTTGCGCCGGAAAAGGGGAGGGCCTTCTACCGGTGCATTCTTCAGGAGGCCTCCACATTCCTGTTGCCCGGAGGGCATCTTTTATTTGAGCTTGGGATGGGTCAGGCCGATTGGTTTGAAGACCATGTCAAACAAGAGAACCGCTTTCAGGTGCGTTTTATTTCCGACATGGCCGGGATTGACCGGGTGGCGGTCTGTTCCCGGAGGCCTGTTGGAAAAACAGGCTTGGGATTAACTGAGTCAGGGGTTTCAAGTGGATAAAATCATCATTCAGGGCGGTAAGCCTTTGATCGGAGAGCTTGAGGTCAGCGGGGCCAAGAATGCTGCCCTTCCGATATTGGCGGCGACCCTGCTCTCGGGGGATGAGCACCTTCTAAAAGGGGTTCCCGGGGTCGTGGACGTCTCTACGATTCAGAGGCTTCTGAGAAAGATGGGGGCTCAGATTGAAGAACAGGACGGTGTCCTTTCTGTCCGGATTCAGAAGATTGAGAATTGCGAAGCCCCTTATCAATGGGTCAAAACAATGCGTGCCGCGATCCTGGTACTCGGTCCTCTCCTGGCCCGGGGCGGGGAGGCCCATGTCTCTCTTCCGGGAGGATGTGCGATTGGCGCGAGGCCGATACAACTCCACTTGTCCGCCCTTGAAAAAATGGGGGCCGAGGTGAAGATAGAGCATGGAATCATCCATGCGAAGTCGTCCAGGTTGAAAGGCGCCAACATTTATTTCGATATCTCAACGGTAACGGGCACTGAAAATATCATGATGGCCGCGACCCTGGCGGAGGGAACGACGGTTCTTGAAAACTCGGCCTGTGAGCCTGAGATTATTGATCTCGCCCACTTCCTGATTGCCTGCGGGGCGAAGATTTCGGGCGCGGGAACAGACCGGATAACAATAGAGGGCGTTGAATCCCTGACCGGGGCCTCCTACCGCATTATGCCGGACCGGATCGAAGCGGGGACCTTCATGATTGCGGCCGCCATCACAAAAGGGGACCTGGCCATTCGTTTTTGCCGTCCTGAGACCCTGGTGAGTGTGATTGATAAATTACGCACAGCCGGGGCGATCGTGACAGAGGAGGGGGAAATGCTTCGCGTTAAGGGCGGGGAGATCCACGCGGTCGATATTAAAACCCTCCCCTATCCAGGTCTGCCTACCGATATGCAGGCCCAGTTTATGGCCTTGATGAGTCTCTCGGATGGATTATCTGTAATTACGGAAACGATTTTTGAGCAGCGCTTTAATCATGTTGCGGAACTACGACGCATGGGGGCCGAGATTCGCCTGGAGGGGAACCATGCCGTGATTCGAGGGGTTAAGTCCCTTTCGGGGGCGCCGGTGATGGCCTCGGATTTACGTGCCAGCGCCTCATTGGTCTTGGCAGGTCTGGTGGCGCAGGGTGAGACGGAGATCCTCCGGATCTATCATCTCGACCGGGGATATCACCGGATTGAAGAGAAACTTTCAAAGGTGGGCGCCTCAATCCGCCGTGTAAAAGGATCAGGATAGATGGAAGAAATGCTGGTCATCGCGCTCCCCAAGGGAAGACTTCTTGACCCCTCCATTCACCTTTTGAAGGGATTGGGAATTTTGCCGAAGGGATTGACCGAATCAAGCCGAAGGTTAATCCATGACGCTGAGAAGAAAGGGGTGAGGGTCCTTCTCGTCCGTGCCGTCGATGTTGCGACTTATGTTGAATACGGTGCGGCCGATATGGGGATTGCGGGAAAAGATCTCTTGCTGGAACAGATGCGGGATGTCTATGAACCCGTCGATCTGGTCTACGGATCGTGCAAGGTGGTGCTGGCCCAACCTGAACCGAAAGAAAAGGGACTGGCCTCTGCACAGGTGGAAAAGGCAAGTCACCAGACCAAGCTGCGCATTGCAACAAAATATCCGAATATTACAGAGCGTTATTTTTCGGAAAAAGGAATGCCTATTGAGATTGTAAAACTTTATGGTTCTATAGAGCTGGCCCCTCTGGTTGGACTGGCCGATCAGATCGTCGATCTTTCATCGAGCGGTGAAACCCTGAGGGCGCACAATCTGACGGTGGTCGAAGAACTGGTTCAATGCAGCGCGCGGCTTATCGTGAACCGAGCGAGCCTGAGATTGAAATATCCCAGGATTCAGAACATGATTGACAGCATCAAGAAGGCCGTAAAATCATGAGAATGCCGGGATGATGAAGACCCTTCGTATTGACGATCGGCGTTTCCGATCAGTTTACAAAAAGATTGTGAATCGGCTTGTCGTGGGGGAGGGTCCCCTGGAGGAGACCGTCCGGGCGATCATGTCGGATGTCCGAAAGCAGGGAGACCGGGCCGTGTGTCGATATACCGAGACCTTCGACCGCCTCAAACTGAGACCTTCCGGTATGCGCGTAAAGCCCAAGGAGATTCAGCAGGCCTATCGAGAGGCTGATCCGAAGGTTGTTGAAAGTCTTCGGTATGCCACGGACCGGATCACGCGTTTCCATAAAAAACAGGTAAAAAAGGGCTGGTCGATTAAGGAAGGCGGGGTTTACCTGGCTCAACGGGTTCATCCGATTGAGCGGGTGGGTCTTTACGTCCCCGGAGGAAAGGCCTCTTATCCTTCAACGGTCCTGATGAATGCGATCCCCGCCCTTGTGGCCGGTGTACCGAAATTGATCATCTGCTCACCCACACCTGAGGGCGTGATCAATCCCTACCTCCTTATCGCGGCCGACCTGGTTGGGCTTGACGAAATCTACCGCATTGGAGGGGTCCAGGCGATCGGCGCGATGACCTATGGGACAAAGACCATCCCGAAGGTGGACAAGATTGTCGGTCCGGGAAATCAATATGTTGCCGCTGCGAAGCGGCTGGTTTATGGAACGGTGGATATCGACATGATTGCCGGTCCGAGCGAACTTTTGATTATTGCCGATGCGGATGCCAATCCGGCCTATGTCGCTTCGGATCTTTTATCGCAGGCGGAGCATGACGAAGAGGCCGTCGTGATCTTTCTGGCCGCCTCGGAAAAGCTGGTGAAAAAGGTTGAGGCAGAAATGGCGGTTCAGCTTGCAGTCCTTCCTAAAAAGAAAATCGCCACGGCCTCTCTGCGCCGGCATGGGGTGTGCTTCATTGTCCCGGATCTGGAAGAGGCGATCCGGATGTCAAATGAGATTGCCCCGGAACACCTCTCTCTCTTTTTGGACGCCCCCTTTGACTGGCTTGATAAAATTGTTCATGCTGGTTCTGTCTTTCTTGGGGAGATGACCCCGCAGGCCCTGGGAGATTACATCGCCGGTCCGAACCACGTGCTTCCAACTGGGGGGACTGCACGTTTTTTCTCACCCCTTTCTGTAGATGATTTTGTGAAAAAAAGCAGCGTGATCTCGTATAGTCGACGAGCTCTGGAGAAAAACGGCCATCATCTGGTCCGGATTGCCGAGGTCGAAGGCCTGGAGGCCCATGCCAACATGGTGAAGATAAGGATGAATAACAATGCGTAAGGCCAGGGTTGCGAGACGGACAAAAGAGACGGATATCTCTATACAGGTGAACCTAGATGGGGCAGGCCTTTATCAGGTGAAGACCCCGTTTCCTTTTATGGATCACATGCTTTCGGCCTTCTCTAAGCATGGTTTCTTCGATCTTAATGTAAAAGCCGAAGGGGATACTGAGATTGATGATCATCATACGATGGAAGATATCGGGATTGTTATGGGAGAGGTTCTTTCCAAGGCCGTGGGCAAGAAAGAAGGTATTCGCCGGTTCGGACACGCGGTGATCCCCCTGGACGAGGCCCTGGCGCAGGTGACGGTGGATCTCTCAGGGCGTCCTTATCTTGTCTATGAGGTCCGAATGCCCCGCAAACGAATCAAGGCCTTTGATGTGGAGATGATTGAGCATTTCTTTCGCTCCCTGGTGGATCAGAGCCGGATGAATCTCCACATCCGTCTCATTTCCGGAAAAGATCCTCACCATATTCTGGAGGCGATCTTCAAAGGATTCGGTCGGGCGCTTGATCAGGCGACGCAAATTGATCCCCGCGTCAGAGGAGTTGCGTCGACCAAGGGCAAGCTGTGAAGATGGTCATTGTCGACTACGGGATGGGAAATCTCCGAAGTGTTCAAAAGGGTTTTGAGCGTGTGGGGGTGAAAGCCATGATTAGCCGGGACCCGAACCTCGTTTCCGAGGCAACGCACTTGGTCGTTCCGGGGGTCGGGGGTTTTAAGGATTGCATGGGAAATCTTGAGGCACACGGTCTCTTGGAGCCGATTCGTGAGGCCATCAACGCGGACTTGCCCTATCTCGGAATTTGTCTTGGACTTCAGATCCTTTTTTCAGAAGGGACGGAGTTTGGTTCGCATCCCGGCATGGGGGTTATTCCGGGGAGGGTGCTTCGATTTCCCGGGACAGAATTAAAGATTCCTCACATGGGGTGGAATCAGATTCAGGTGGCAAAAGAGAGTCCGGTTCTGGAGGGGATCCCTGAGGGGTCCTTTTTTTATTTCGTGCACTCTTACTATGGGCTTCCGGATGAGGCCGGCTGGGTGGCGACGATGACCGATTATGGGGCGCAATTTCCCTCCGCGGTTTCGCGGGGCCGCCTCTTTGCCTGTCAGTTTCACCCTGAAAAGAGCCAGGGCATCGGCATGAGGCTCCTCTCAAATTTTGCGAGATTAAATTGATTATTCCTGCGATTGACCTGAAAGGGGGACGTTGTGTCCGTCTGACCCAGGGTGAAATGAATTCAGAGACGGTCTATGCTGAAGATCCGGTCGCAATGGCTCAGGACTGGGAGGCCCAGGGTGCAGCGCGGCTTCACCTGGTTGACCTGGACGGGGCGGTTGCCGGCCAAGCCGTCCATGCACCCGAGATTGGGCGCATCATCGAAAGTATTACCATTCCGGTGCAGATCGGCGGCGGAATTCGGAGCCTTTCCCAGATTGAAAAGTATCTCTCGATGGGGGCTGCTGCGGTGATCCTGGGGACGGCGGCTTTACAGAATCGTCCACTGGTCAGGGAAGCCTGTTTGAAGTTTCCCGGAAAGATCCTTGCCGGTATTGATTCCAAAGAAGGAAAGGTCGCGATACGGGGCTGGAAAGAGCTTTGTTCTGAGACGCCGACCCATCTGGCTGTTGAGATGCAGGATGCCGGCGTGGCGTCGATCATCCTTACCGATATTGAGCGAGATGGAATGTTGAGCGGTCCAAACCTTGACCTGCTTCAGGAGGTGGCGCAACAGGTGGACATCCCGCTCATTGCCTCCGGCGGCATCACAACGCTTGAGCAGATTGCAGCGCTTTCAAGGTTAAAGGGCGTCGGCGGAATGATCGTCGGAAAGGCCCTCTATGTCGGCAGGTTTACGCTTCAGGAGGCCTTGGCCCTGTTGCGGAAGGGAACCTGATGCTGGCGAAGCGCATTATTCCCTGCCTTGATGTCAAGGGGGGCCGCGTCGTGAAGGGGGTTGGATTTGTCGGTTTGAGAGATGCCGGAGATCCGGTTGAAGTGGCCCGAATTTATGAAGCGCAGGGGGCCGATGAGCTCTGTTTTCTCGACATCACCGCTTCATCCGATGGGCGCGATACCCTGCTCGACATTGTCCAGCGGACGGCCGATGAGGTTTCAATGCCCTTGACGGTGGGAGGGGGCGTTCGATGCGTCGAAGACGTCCGAAGGCTTTTGAAGGCGGGGGCGGACAAGGTCGCGATCAACACGGCTGCTGTAGAACATCCGGAATTCGTTCAGGAGGCCGCCCGGCAGTTTGGAAGTTCGACCATTGTGGTTGCGATAGATGCGAAGAGAAGGGTGCGGGAGGCAGGGGGCGGGAGGCAGGAGAAAGAGCCTGGTTCTTCTTGGGAGGTTTTTACCCATGGGGGGAGAAAGGCGGTTGGCTTGGATGCGGTGGTTTGGGCGGAGCAGGTTGCATCCCTCGGCGCGGGGGAGATTCTTCTGACAAGTATGGATCGTGACGGGACGACGCAGGGCTATGATCTTGAATTGACTCGGGCGGTCTCACAAAAGGTGCATATTCCGGTCATCGCTTCTGGAGGTGTGGGAACTTTGGAGCATCTCTATGACGGGATTGTCGAGGGGAAGGCCGATGCGGTTCTGGCCGCGTCAATCTTTCATTATCAAACCTTTACAATCGCAGAAACAAAGGCCTACCTCTCAAAGAGGGGTATCCCGATTCGACTGACCTGAGCGGTTACCGGTGAGGAAATGAGATGAAGGCATTAATTGACATTGATCGGATAAAGTTTTCCGATGGGCTGATTCCGGCAGTCATCCAGGATGTCCATAATAAAGATGTCCTCATGGTGGCCTATATGAATGCGGAATCCCTCCAGTTGAGCCTTGAGACTGGAGAGACCCATTTCTGGAGCCGCTCCCGAAAGCAGCTCTGGCACAAGGGGGAGACCTCTGGACATATTCAGAAAATAAAGACCATCTTTGTCGATTGTGACCAGGATACCCTGCTGGTCGAGGTCGAACAGGTGGAAGCCGCGTGTCATACGGGAAAACGCTCCTGTTTCTTTGAGAAGTTTTGGGAGGCGAATGTCTGCGAAGGGGAGGAGGCGCCTCTTATTACAGTGCAGGTACTGGAGGCTCTTTCTCAGACCATCCTTCAAAGGAAAGCGTATCCTTCTCCGGAATCTTACACAAGCAGTCTGTTTGAGGGGGGGCTGGATCTGATTCTGAAAAAGGTTGCAGAAGAGTCAGGAGAGTTCATCATCAGCGCAAAAAACGGACGGGAAAAAGAGATCGTTCATGAAACGGCCGATCTCCTCTACCACCTTCTTGTCACTCTCGGTTACTACGGTATCCCGATGAAACGGATCGAAGATGAACTCAAAAAGAGGACTTCACAGTCGGGGCTTGCTGAAAAAGAGTCCAGGGAGAAATCGCCGCGCAGACCACCAGAATAATGACAACGTAGGATCTTTCTCGTCTAGAAGGAGAAAATGGCATGGAAAAATCTGTTTGGGAGGGGACCGAGGATTGCCTTTTTTGCGGGATTATCGAGAAGAAAATCCCGAGTAAAATCGTTCATGAGGACGAACGGGCCATTGCGTTTGAAGATGTCAATCCGCAGGCGCCGATTCATCTCCTGGTGATCCCCAGGAAGCACATTTCGGGCTTATCTACGATGCAGCCGAAAGATGACGCGATCCTGGCGCATCTTTTCTCGGTGGTTTCCCGTCTGGCCCGGGAAAAAGGAATTGTGGAGGACGGCTATCGAACCGTCATCAATTCAGGTAGAGGGGCTGGACAGGCCGTCTTCCATCTTCATGTGCATTTGCTCAGCGGGCGCCCTTTCCAGTGGCCGCCAGGGTAACTATTCAGTGAAATTATTTGTAAAAATAATAAGTTGACAAGAATATCGGTTTTTGTTATTTTGAGGGTTTACCATGGCATGTGTATATCTCGGTTCCTGTGGCCGAAGGTGGAGGGATGGTGGGGCTTCAAGAGCGATTTGTGGAAGAGATGAAGGCGGGCATGCGGGCCGGTGACACCGACCGTGTGGGTGTCATTCGTCTTCTGCGTGCAACGTTGAAGAACAAAGAGATCGAGAAAGGCAAGGGGCAAACTCTCACGGAAGAAGAAGTCCTCAAGATCGTTTCTACTGCGGTTAAACAGTGCAGGGAAGCGATTGAAATGTTTTCTAAGGGAGGACGAGAAGATCTTGTCCAAAAAGAAAACAAAGAATTAAGCATCTTGCAGTCTTTTCTCCCTAAGCCTCTTTCTGAAGAGGAACTCCGTACAAGAGTAGAAGAAGCCATTGTGGCCTCTGGTGCTAAAGGGATGAAGCAGATGGGTCTGGTCATGAAGCGTGTGATGCCGGGATTACTCGGCCGGGCCGAGGGGACCATCGTCCGGAAGATGGTTCAGGCCTGTCTGGAACCAAAGTAGGGCTGAAGCGGTTTTTGTTCTTTTCTGGTAACGAGTCAGGCAGAATCGTTACCGCTGTTTATTTCATTAAAGAGGGGTCCATCCCTTTGAGTCCAAATCATTTCTCTGATCAAGTACTTGAAACGGTCAGGGATCGGAATGACCTGATTGCAGTGGTCTCGGATTATTTGTCTTTAAAGAAGGCGGGCCAAAATTATACCGGTCTTTGCCCTTTTCACCAGGAAAAAACACCCTCTTTTACCGTAAGCCCCGGCAAGCAAATCTTTCACTGCTTCGGATGTGGCGTCGGCGGAAATGTTTTTCAGTTCCTGATGAAGATTGAAGGGGTTTCTTTTCCGGAGGCCCTTGAGAAACTGGCGGAGAAGGCGGGTGTTACGCTCCCCGAAAAGGGTGGGACGCGCCCGGAAAATCCAGCAAAAAAGGAGGCGGAGGAGATCTATCGACTCAATGAAGCCGCCGCGGCCTATTTTCATGATAATCTCATGCACAAACCTGAAGGGAAGCAGGCCCTGGCCTATCTGAAGGGAAGAGGGATTACAGTCGAGACGATGAAGGTCTTTTCGATTGGATTCGCATTGCCGGGGTATGATTATCTCTTAAAGGCTTTCAGGGGGAAGTTCCCGGAACGGCTCCTGGAAAAGTCGGGCCTGGTGTCAAAGAAGTCGAGATCTGTCTCGTCTTCCTCCGGGAGGCGCAGTCTTTTCGATCGTTTTAGAAACCGCATCCTTTTTCCAATTCAGACGCTCCAGGGGAAAGTGGCTGGTTTTGGGGGGCGGGTGCTCGATGATTCTCTGCCGAAGTACCTCAATACGCCAGAAACCTCTGTGTTCACAAAGAGAAAACATCTCTTCGCCATCAACAAAGCGAAAGCAAAAGGAATCCATTCCTTGATTATTGTCGAGGGATATCTTGACGCCATTCAGGCGCATCAAGCAGGTGTACCGAATGTCGCCGCGACGCTTGGGACGGCCATTACGCCGGATCATCTCCACATCATCCGCCGTGTGGCCGAGAAAGTGGTCCTAAATTTTGATCCGGATGCCGCCGGAATCCGGGCCGCATTGCGTGCGGCACCGCTCTTTATTGAAAAAGGTATTCCCGCATCGGTTGTATCCCTGCCCCCCGGGCAAGATCCCGATTTATTTATTCAGAAGTATGGGAAGGAGGCCTTCCTTCAAAAAGTTGAGGAAGCTGAGACCTTGATCGATTTTTCTATTTCCAGCTTGGTCGGGGAACCTCCCTTAAAGTCCATTGAGGACAAAAAGAAAATAACGAAGGAGATCTTTCCCCTGATTCGCGGCTTAAAAAGCCATATTGAACAGAGCCACTATCTGAAGAGGCTCTCTGAAGAATTGGGGATTCAGGAAAATGCCCTCCGGAAAGATTTTTCAAACAGATCGGATGTCGTGGGTGGCATCGGTCTGAGAAAGCGGGTGCAGGATGCCTCCCCATTCGAGTCTTCTACGGTGCAGGAGCAACCTCCGCCTCTGGCAGAAAAGATGCTTACACATTTACTCCTTCGTGGAGATCTTGAGCCCTCAGCACTCGACGGGAAGCTTCTCACGGAAGACTTTACAGATGAGAGGATTCGGGAGATCCTGAGTCTGTATTGGGATGCCGGTCAATTTCGGTGGCATTTCCCTGGCGATATTGATGTTAATCAGATGAATGAGAGGGCGCGGACACTTTACAGTGGTCTGCTCATCGAAGAAATACAGTATGACGATATAAAACGGACCGGTGAAGATTGCATCAGCGACTTACTTTCCAAAAGGCTTCAGGGCGAAAGAGATGAGATACAGAAACGCATTAGGCAGGCCGAACAAGGAGGAGACATCACCACCGTTGCGTCTCTGCAAAGAAAAGCTCTTGATTTGAAAAAAGAACAAAGTCACTTAACCCTTTCACATTGACATGAAAGGGGTGGATGGAGAACCTATGGCGAAAGAAGAAAAGATAGAAGAAGTGAAACAGTTGATCACTTTGGGGAAAGAGAAGGGATTCCTGACTTATGAGGAAATAAATAATACACTGCCAAGTGATGTCCTCTCTTCTGAACAGCTGGATCGCATTATGATCATGTTTGGGGAAATGGATATTGAAGTGATTGATCAGGAAGAGGCGGGTCCTTCGCAGAGGATGCCTGCAGGTTCTGAAGGCGGGATAGACAGTGTCGATGAAGTTGAAGCGAGAGACAAAGAGTCGGCGGATGAAGATAAGGAGAAGGAGATCGATTTAACGCCGGGTGTTGTCAGCCGAACAGACGACCCGGTGCGACTTTACTTAAGGGAGATTGGTACGGTTCCCCTCCTTTCACGAGAGGGTGAGATTGAGATTGCGAAGCGGATTGAAAAAGGAAAAGAGGACATTCTGGCCATTGTCTTTGGTCTTCCTTTGGCCATTCAGGAGGTGATCTCTCTGGGTGACCGTTTGCATTCTGAGGAGGCTTCCCTCGGAGACCTTATTGTCATTCCTGAAGATGAGTTTGAGGTCATTGAGCAGGACAGGGAAGAAATGAAGAAAAAAACCCTTCAAATAATGGCGCGGATCAAGGTCCGACGTCGGGAATATTATAAAGCACTCGAGACGGCAAGGCGGCCGGGAAGAAGCCAGAAAGCCAGGGACTTGGCCGTGGAGATGTTTGAAAAAACAAGGACAAAACTTATTGAAAAGATCGAAGCCCTGAACCTCCATCCGCATGTGATGGATCATGTCATTGAGGAGCTTCGTCTGCTGGCGGATACTGTGAACAAATCACGGCGCGAGATTGCATTTTGTAAGCGAAAGTGCGGCGGAGGGGAGACACTGAGTCCCTTCTTTACTAAGGTCAAAAAAGGACGAAGAGAAATGCGTGCCGCGGAGCGGAAGCTTGGCATGAAACAAGAACAGATTCTGAAGATGGAAAAGACGTATCGTGAGGCGCGAAAGGAGATCCGTAAAGTCGAAGAGTACGCCATGATCCCATCAGGGCACTTGGTCGAATCTATCCGACACCTTACCCACACGGAGCACAAGGTAAAACTGGCCAAGAGCGAACTGGTCGAAGCCAATCTCCGCCTTGTGGTCAGCATTGCCAAGAAATATACGAATCGGGGACTTCAGTTTCTTGACCTGATCCAGGAAGGAAACATTGGATTAATGAAAGCAGTGGACAAGTTTGAGTATAAGCGGGGGTATAAGTTTTCCACTTATGCAACCTGGTGGATACGTCAGGCCATTACCCGGGCAATTGCAGACCAGGCGCGGACGATCCGAATCCCTGTCCATATGATTGAAACCATCAATAAGCTGATTAGAACAACCCGGCAATTGGTGCAGGAGTTAGGAAGAGAACCGTCTCCTGGTGAGATTGCTGAGAAGATGGAACTCCCGCTCGAAAAGGTGAGGAAGATTCTAAAGATTGCCAAGGAACCGATCTCTCTCGAGACCCCAATCGGAGAGGAAGAGGATTCTCATTTGGGTGATTTTATTGAGGACAAAAAAGTGATTTCTCCGATTGACGCGGCCATCCGTTACGACCTGCAACGGCAGATTAATGGGGTTCTTCATACGCTGACCCCCCGTGAGGAGAAGGTATTGCGGAAACGTTTTGGGATTGGAGAATCAACGGACCACACCCTTGAGGAGGTTGGCCAGGATTTTGATGTGACGCGGGAAAGGATTCGTCAGATTGAAGCCAAAGCCCTTAGAAAGTTACGCCATCCCAGCCGAAGTAAGCGCTTAAAGAGTTTTGTCGAAAGTGCGTAGGGATCGGGCCCATAGCTCAGTTGGTTAGAGCCACCGGCTCATAACCGGTTGGTCCCAGGTTCAAGTCCTGGTGGGCCCACCCCTGGGAGTTTATTGTAAGCGACCGTGATATGGAGAACAATTTGAAAGCGCAGATTTCACTCCTGGTTCAGATCCAGAAAATGGACCTCAACCGGAGCCAGCAAAAGAACGAGCAGGATCACTTTCCGGAGAAACTGAAGGAAGCGGAACAACCGCTCCTCGAAGCAAGGGCAGCCTGCGCGGAATTAAAGGCCCTGCTCGAACGGGTCAATAAAGTGAGAAAAGACAAAGAAATTGAACTCCAGGTTGCAGAAGAAAGAATCCCGAAGCTGAAGAGCCGCTTGACGGACCTGAAGACCAATAAGGAATACCATGCTCATCTGCAGGAGATTACAACTGCTGAGAAAGACAAGGATAACATTGAAGAACAGCTCTTGAATATTATGGAAGAGGGTGATGAGAGGAAGAAAGTCCTTGACCTTAAAAAGGCCGCCATGGAGGTTGAAGAGAAAAAATTCAATTCTGAGAAGAAAAAGCTTGAGAGCGGTATTCACCAGGTTTCGGAAAGCGCGAAGCGTCTGGAGGGGGAATGGGATTCCTTGGCGGGACAAATTGATAAGAACCTACTTGAAGATTACAAGCGCTTGTATTCCAGCCGGAGAGGGCTGGCTGTTTCTCCCGTGAAGGGAAATATCTGCGGCGGATGCCACTTCAGCCTGCCGCCTCAACTTGTTGCCGAAGTCAAGAAAGAGGAAAAAATTATCACCTGCTCTTATTGTCATCGGATGCTCTACGCCAATGCCCAATGAAGCGGTCGACAAGCGCGGTAGAAAAGAATAAAATATAAATGACTGAAGTTGCTCAGGTGATCGCGCTTCGCTGTATGGCGGGGTGAGGAAAGTCCGAGCTCCACAGGGCAGGGTGGTCGCTAACGGCGACTGGGGGTGACCCTAAGGAAAGTGCCACAGAAAATAAACCGCCTGCCAAGTCCAATCGCTTAAACGAGAGGTCGGGGTCGGTAAGGGTGAAACGGCGAGGTAAGAGCTCACCGCTTCGGTGGTGACATCGGAGGCACGGTAAACCCCACCTGGAGCAAGACCAAATAGGAACACGTGTTTGCAGGGCGATTCATGAACGGTTCTCGCGAAGCAAGGGTTCTCGCGGAGCCATTGTCCTGGCATGACGAAGGGCGGCCCGTCCAAGGTGTTCGGGTTAGGTCGCTAGAACCGGGTGGCAACATCCGGTCCAGAGAAATGATCATCACTCCGGTTTCGCTGGAGAACAGAACTCGGCTTATGGGCAACTTTGGCTGGCCCTGAGGTAGGATACATCCTCCCTCAGGGCCATTTTTTTGACCATCAATCGCGGAATGAGGGCATGCGGAGAAACTTGACGGTCCAGGGCTGATCTGTTATAAAAACAGGCTCCGAGAGCCTGTCGGACAGGTGTCCAGTTGCCGAAGTGGTGAAATTGGTAGACACGCTAGGTTCAGGGTCTAGTGGGGGTGACCCCGTGGGGGTTCGAGTCCCCCCTTCGGCACCAGCGAACAATGAGGAGATCAGAAAATGCGTCGCAAAGGCATCATCATTATTATTTCAGTCGTTCTTGTATCGATGGGCCTCCTTTTTTTAAGTTCCCCCTCTTCGAGTAAGGGAGAAGCGGATAAGCTTGAAAAGACCGCATCTGGGTTGGAATATATTGATCTGGTAGTGGGGAAAGGGGCGCATCCGAAGAAGGGGCAGCGGGTACTTGTCCACTATACCGGCTGGCTCAAGAATGGAGACAAGTTTGACAGTTCTGTCGATCGGGGCGAGCCTTTTGAGTTTCAGGTTGGGGTTGGTCAGGTGATCCGGGGTTGGGACGAAGGCGTTATGACGATGCGGGTCGGCGGAAAGAGGAAGCTGATCATTCCGCCTGACCTCGCCTATGGCCGAAGGGGCGCTGGACGTAGCATCCCTCCTGATGCGACTCTGGTGTTTGAAGTAGAGCTTCTCAACCTGAAATAATCAGGCGCTTCTTTCCCGAAGTGAGCATGATTGAACATGCGGCATCTTATCCCCTTCGGACGATAAACACGGATCGTTGCCGTTGGTCTTTGATTTGAGGTGGCTGACATGCGTCGGTTTTCCCTGTTTCTTCTTCTTGGATGGATGGTCGTACAGTTCCCCTCAAGTGCGTGGCTGGGAGTAAGCATACAAGACCTTACGCCGCAGATGGCTGCCCGGCTTGGTATTCGAGATCAAAAGGGCGTTTTTGTTGCCAGTGTCCAATTCGGAAGCCCGGCAAAAGAGGGAGGTATCGAACAGGGAGACGTGATCATTTCTTTCGATGGAGAAAAACTATCCGAGGCGGCAGACCTTGTTCGTGAGATGTCACGGAAGGTACCGGGTGATCAGGTTGAGTTGACCCTTATCCGAAATCAGCGGAGGCTTAAGCTTAAGGTGTTGCTGGGTTCTCCCCCCAGGGAGGCGATCTAGGTGATACTTTTCAAGGCAACGATACGTCGTCAGGATCTGAGACCAATTTGATCAAGCGAAAGAAGTCAAAAAAGACTGCAATTGAAGAGAGTGTTGTGACGACCAACCGATGGGGCTGTGGTTGCGTCTTTGTTCTATTTTTGGGGATGATCATCGCCATGGTGGTCGCGGCCTATTTTCAGGTGCAGAACTAGCCTTTTTATACCTCACTATTCACAACTGCGAATGGTCCTCCATGGCGGCGATATGATTGAACGCTCCATACCTTCATCTCTTTCCCTTCATTCCCCTGCGATAGGTGAAAAGAAGAGAGAAAGTTGAGCATGCGCGATTGATGGGAAAAAGGCCCTTGGTCGCGATCACGATCGCCCTGCTGTGCGGTCTTTTCTTTGGAGAAGTCTTCTCCTATTTTCCTGTAACACTCTCCATCCTGTTTCTTTCCTTCCTTTTCTGGGAAACCCTTTTCAGGAAGGGCCGCCTCTTGTCTCTCTCACTTTGTTTTGTGGGTCTACTCGGGTTTGTCCTGTATCAAACGGCATCGACGTCTTATTCCCCTGAAGATCTGAGATGGTATCTTGATCAGGGCCCGGTTCGTCTTATTTCCGAAATCGATGGGCCGCCACAACATCGTCCGAAGGCTGTGGTTTTGAGAATGAAGGCCATCGCGGTTGTCTCTGAGAAGGGTTTCAGTCCCGTCAAAGGGAAATTTCAATTGACGATCTATCAGAAAGAAATCCCGTTTGAATATGGAGATCAGCTTGAGATGGCCGTTCGGTTGCGACCGCCGAGGCAGTTTCAAAACCCCGGCGCTTTTCAGTACGCGGATTATCGGGAACGGGGAGGCTGGCGGGGGAGTGCAACGCTCCCCAAGCATGACCAGATCCGAAAGGTGGGTGAGGGAGGACTCGGGGTTCTGAAGATACTCTATGGATGGAGAGAAGAGATCCGAATACGCATCCTTCGATCCTTGAAAGGCCCGCCGGCGGGCCTCCTCATGGCGCTGGTGATCGGAGAGACCGGTTATCTGAGTGACCCGGTGCGTGAGGCCTTCTCCGAGTCGGGAACTGCACATATCCTTGCGGTGTCGGGTTCGCACCTTGCTTTTGTTTCTCTCCTGGTCTTCGGACTGACCCGATGGCTGATCCTTCGGCTGCCGGAGCCGATCCTTCTTCGTATCTCTCTCTGGAAGATCCCCACACAGTGGGCCGCCTTGCTAACCGGGGTGGCGGTGAGCGTGTATGCCTTTCTGGCCGGGGGTAGAATTGGGACCTTGCGCGCGTTGATGATGATCCTGATCTATCTTTTTTCGATCTGGATTGGCCGAAGCGGTGACACGAAAAATTCTCTTTCTTTGGCCGCCCTCTTGATTCTTCTTTTTCAACCGCAGGCCCTTTTTGAACTTTCCTTCCAGCTTTCTTTTATGGCGGTTCTTTCGATTCTTCTCGTGATGTCGTGGTGGGAGGAGGCCTTCCCTCCTCCCTTGAATGAAGAAGCCGAAGATGTTGGGTAATCCTCCCTAAATATAAAGGTGCTCAGAAGTAGAATTTTCCAATATAGTAATTTAGGAGGAGAATCTACGATGAAGAGATCAAGATTTACAGA
>DUAG01000029.1:3938-5710 GCA_012960925.1 Candidatus Manganitrophaceae bacterium | reverse complement strand
GACAGTATTTTCCCAAACACAGGGATCTGACTACCGTGACCAACACGGAAATCGAAAACGCCATGAACAAACTCAACCACCGCCCAAGAAAATCACTGGGATTTAGAGCACCCTATGAGGTATTCTTTAAAACCAAGACTTCTTTAACCGTTGCACTTCAAACTTGAATCCACGAACTATTGTATGATGTGGGAAATGAGGAGTCAATCCGGCCCCTCAGAAGTTCATGAGACCTCTGGGTCAAGCAAGACGGATCCTGAAGTGTTATAATATAACTATCCCTTAAAGATATACTTATTGTAAAACCTGGAGAAAAGTGATGTCTGAAGCGAAGGGATCTGTCCTGATCGTAGATGATGATCGGGAGATGCGAAAACTGATTGAGGAATTCCTTCAGGAGGAAGGGTATGATGCGGAGTCTGTGGCCAGCGGAGATTTAGCAATACGTTCTCTCCAGGTCAGGCCCTGTGATCTTTTGATTACAGACCTCAGAATGGAAGGCCTTTCCGGCCTGGAGTTGCTCAAGAAGGTCAAGGCGGTTAACCCTCAGCAGACCATCATCATGATTACGGCCTTCGGGACCGTTGAGTCGGCCATCGAAGTAATGAAGTTCGGTGCACTTGATTACATTATTAAGCCTTTTAAGCTCGGGAAATTGATTGTTGTTGTTGAGAAGGCTTTTGAACAGATCTGGTTACAGAAGGAGGTCAACCGCCTCAGAGTAGAGGTAAGCCGGGAGTACGAATTTTCAAAAATTATCGGGAAGAGCAAAGAAATACAAGCCATATTCCAGTTGATCAAGCGGGTTTCCGACAGCACCGTGAACATTCTTATTACGGGGGAAAGCGGTACGGGAAAGGAGATGGTTGCCAAGGCGATTCACTATAACAGCCCCAGAAAAGAGGCGCCGTTTATCCCAATCGATTGCGCTTCGATCCCGGAGATGCTCTTGGAGAGTGAACTTTTCGGTCATGTCAGGGGGGCCTTTACCGACGCACGATTTGACAAGAAGGGAATGTTTGAAGAGGCCAATGGAGGGACGCTCTTTTTAGATGAGATTGGAGAAATGCCTTTGGGATTGCAGCCGAAGCTCCTGCGTGTTATTCAGGAAAAAACAGTTCGACGGGTGGGATCGACCAAGATAAGCCCCATTGACATCCGAATCATTTCCGCGACAAATCTTGACCTGATGGAAGAGGTCCGCGCGAAGCGGTTTCGTGACGACCTCTTCTACCGGGTGAATGTGCTAAGCATTGACCTTCCGCCATTGAGAAACCGCCGGGAAGACATTCCTTTGCTCGCCGGCCATTTTTTAAAAAAATATGCCGCATTACAAAACAAAGAGATCACCGGACTCACAGTGTCCGCAATCAAGATCCTCATGAAGTATGGCTGGCCAGGAAATGTCCGGGAACTCGAGAATATTATCGAGCGCGGCGTCACGCTCTCCCTGCGGGAGAAGATCAGCGCGGAAGATTTCCCCCCGGTAATTACAGGAGGGCAAGGAGACCAAATACTGATAGAGCAGGCCTTGGCCAGGATGTCTCCCTTGGCGGAAGTGGAAAGAGAGTATGTCTACCGGATTCTCCAGTTGACGGGCGGGAACAAGATGAAGGCGGCAAAGATCTTACAGATTGACCGGCATACTCTCTATAAGAAATTGGAAGACTTTCGTAAACAACAGGAGGCAGAGGCCTAAGGGTCTGTCCCAAAATAACATGCGTGATTGGCCGGAGACAATTTTTGAGCGAGACAAGGAGCGAAGAGTGCGC
>DUAG01000029.1:0-3822 GCA_012960925.1 Candidatus Manganitrophaceae bacterium | reverse complement strand
TGCTCCCTCGTCACGCCTTGCCTCGGACTCAAAGCTGGGACTCCCAATCGCGCATGTTATTTTGGGACAGACCCTAATGGCCGATTTCTCCACAATCTGTGAAATATTTCCACGTTCTCCCTTTCCTTCCTTTCCCAACTGATTGAAATAATAGGATAAATAGGTGATATCCCGGTGATTTTTTCGGCATCTTCTTTGCTACATATGGGGTATGAACGATTGGCTGGTCGATGGTCTGTCTTATCTGTTGGTATTGGCGTTGGTGGGGAGTCTGCTTCCAATTCGGGACGTAAGGGCGCAGCAGGAGGGAAGTAGGACGCTCCCAATGCTTCAAGACCGGTTGGCCCGACTTATTGATGAGGAGACGTCGCTTCGGAGAGAGTTGAGAGAGGGCGTGCAGCTTGCGACACGACCTTATGCGGACTATCTCCTTCATCAGAAGAGTCTTCAACTGGTTGAAAATACCGATAAGTTACTCAAATTGAAACTGGAGAAGATGGAGGTGATTCAGCGCTTGGCTAGAATGGAGGACCGATTAGATCCGGGTGTCGGATCGTTTATTTGGGGTGAAGAAAGTCGGCAGATTACTCTTGCTTCAACTTATAGCGGAGCCCCTTTACTTTCTTTTAATCAAGCGATTCGAGTCGACTCACAAGACCTTCCTCACTGGAGTCCATCATGGATTGGTTTCTTCCGGATTGTCTTCATCGGTTATGTGATGTTGATTTTTACAATCCCCCTCATTGCGATTCAGAAGAGAAGGGCCAGCCTATCTCGTGAACGAGGCAAGCGACCTCTTCGTATTTTTCCACTCTTGACCGTCAAAAGATCTGATGGAGGTTATGAGTTGCTCTGTTTACCCGTAAAAGCGGGGAGTTTCTGAGTGGAGAAGGAGAAGTGACATGCGCGGAGTCGGATGTTGTGCAGGTGTAAAGAACTTCATGGAAATGACGGCATCTCATCTAAGGGGGCGGGATGTTCCTGTATTTGAAGGACATGTTTCGTGCCATACCCTGGCAGAAGCGATTGTGAATGGTGGTTACGGAGGAATCCCGATTGTCAACCAGGAGTATGTGTTGATCGGCATCGTGACGGAATACGATCTGTTGAACGCAATGCTCAAAGGGAAAGAGATGGCAGAGACGCCTGCGACAGAGATCATGACGGAGCCCTCTATAGCGATTACGGAGGAGATGTCGGTGGAGGAAATCATTGCACTCTTTCAGGCACGACACCTGATCCGAGTCCCCGTTATTGATTCTGGAGGAAAGGTGGTTGGGATCGTGGCGAGGAGGGATATTCTGGCCTGCTATGTGGAATCGACCCTCGGATTGCTCCCGTCTTCTGAATCGGTGAGCAATGGATAGGATTACATCGAAACAGATCAAGGCCCTGTGGGGATTTTCCGGTCGGGCTTGTATCCCTGAGAGGGAGTTGAGGGGATGGGTCACCAGGCGGACAGGAAAGCGGTCAATCCGTGCCCTGACCAAAGCAGAGGCCTCCCGTTTGATTGGAGAACTTATTGATGTGGAGACCGGTCAACCGAAACGATTGTCAGAGGACCGGATGACGGAGGCGCAGGCGACATGGATCAGAGTCCTGGGAGAAATGATTGGGTGGGATGGGCATCGACTCTCTGGGCTGTGCAAAAAAATGTACCGTGGAAAGGGGATGCGTTCTTTGAATCGAAAAGAGGCATCCGGTCTGATCGAGGCCCTGAAGGCAATCGGAGAGAGGGTTCCGGGGATCAGGGTCGCCTAATGGCATAGCGTGGGAGGTGCATTTATTGCCGGTTATTGAGGATGAATGATGGATCTTGAATTGTCTGATGAACAGAGAATGGCTAGAGCGGCGGCGCGTCGGTTTGTTGATCGCGAAATTACTCCGGTCATTGGAGAGTATGAGCGCAGGGAAGCTTTCCCCAGGGAGATTTTTGTCCGAATGGGGCGCGAGGGTCTTTTGGGAGGACCCATCCCGATAAAGTATGGTGGTGGCGGACTCGACTATATTGCATATGCCCTCCTCCTCGAGGAGATCGGACGGGCCTCTTCCTCTTTCCGGTCTGCACTGTCTGTTCAGATTTCGCTGGTGGCCCTCTCTATCCTCAAGTGGGGGACAGAGGAACAGAAAGAGAAGTATCTTCCCCGTCTCTGCCGGGGAGAAATGATTGGATCTTTTGGCCTGACGGAGTCCGGGGCAGGGAGTGATACTGCCGGGCTGACGACACGCGCTGTTCGGGATGGGAAGCGGTGGTTTTTATCGGGAACGAAGACCTTCATCACTAACGGCGGTATTGCCGATCTTGCCCTGGTCATTGTCCAAACCGATCCCGCGATGAGACACAAAGGACTGGCTGCATTCTTGGTGGAGCGGAAGGAAAGCCTCTTTACCTCGGCGCCGATAACGGGAAAGTTGGGCCTTCGTGCCTCCGATACTGCAGAGATTCTTTTTGAAAGGACCCCTGTTTCTGAACAGAATCTTCTCGGTAAGGTGGGTGAGGGATTTGAGGTGGCCATGTCTGCACTGGACCAGGGGCGCTATAGTGTTGCTGCAGGGTGTGTGGGTATCCTGGAAGGATGTCTTGAGGCTTCTGTCGACTATGTCAAGTGCCGGAGCAGTTTGGTCGGCCGATCGGAAGTTTTCAATTGGTTCAGGACATGCTTGCGCGGATGAAGGTGGACGCCGATGCGGCACGCTTCCTGGTCTATCGCGCCGGACTCCTCAAGAATAAAGGTATAAAAGACACGGTCGAGGTGTCGATCGCAAAATATTTTTCGTCCGAAGCCGCCGTGCGGGCGGCTAGTGACGCCGTACAACTCTTTGGCGCATCCGGCTACCTCGATGAAACGAGGGTTGCTCGTTATTATCGTGACTCCAAGGCGGCAACGATCTATGAAGGGACCTCCCAGATACAGAAGTTGATTATCGGCCATGACTTGACCGGTTTCCGTGCATTCGCGTGATGAAAGGAGAGGTCTATCCTCGGAGAGAGTCATACGGGAAAAAAGGAGGTGATTACCTATGAAACAGTTAATGAAGGGAATGGTTTTTGGGACATCGCTTGTCGTCTTCTTCCTCATGTCCGGACCGTGGGTTCTGGGGAGTGAACTGCGTGATGGAATGAGATCTGAACGAGGAGGTCTGCGTCAGGTGTCCCTTTCTTCAGAAGAGACAAAGCAGACCCTTTTTATAGGACGGATCGAGGAGAGCCAGGACGAGATCGTCGAGATTGTTCAGGAGAATACTGCGAATCTATTCGAGCAGATGGATCGCCTGGGACAGATTCAGCAGGACTTGGGTGCGGTTATTCGTGATCAGGCATCATTGAAACTCAGCATGGCTGACAAGATAGAATCGGTTCGTGCCGGACTTGATGAGGTGATGATTAAGAGTACAACCTTACAGCTGAAGCTTGCTCAGGAGATCGGGAAAGGTCAAGAGGAGATGGGCTTGGCGATTGTGACAAGTCATCGGTTTCCATAAGGGAGCGTTTTATTTCGGAGCGCGCAGGAACAACTTGGCAGAGCGATCCTGGAGAATTCAGTCCGGCAGCGTCGGGCAGCGGAGGTGTTAGGAAGGGATCAGGAAGGCCTCGGTCTGGCGATTCGTAACCATGCGGCAATGTTGGTGAAGGCCTCTAAGGAAATTGGTCGAGGGGAAGAACGTTTGGGCCAGACCATTCTCCTCCAGGCCAAGATCTTGTTTGCGACAAACGAGGCGATTTCGGAAGGAAAGCAGCGCTTAGGTAATCCTCCCTAAATATAAAGGTGCTCAGAAGTAGAATTTTCCAATATAGTAATTTAGGAGGAGAATCTACGATGA
>DUAG01000028.1:3191-5762 GCA_012960925.1 Candidatus Manganitrophaceae bacterium | reverse complement strand
GGATAAGACAGGTACCATCGGTTGCATAACAAGATGATGTCTTTCTCAAAATGGCATCCTTTAAAACTTAGCATAAGGGCTCCAAAAACAGTATTTGTTTGATGACACAAATGCTATTATGAAACCGCTGGTAAAAACAATCCGAACTTTGCGACAGAACCTTATTTAGGCTAGATATTCCAAATAATTTAAAGTTTATTTTTTGTGATCCGTTTCGTAAGAAGACAAAGCAAGAATATGACCAGTTTGTGGATCGCCTTAATACATTAGCAGAAGATCAGCAGAACCGAATTAGGCAGGTACTCTTTGAATTAATGAAAAGTTCAAATATTCCATTTTCGGGTCAAGCAGCTAATGCATATTTCAGAATAAATCCGGGTGAAACGCAACGAGAAATTGAGCGAATGAAAGCAAATCCAAAGTGGAGGGAGTTTGTTGATATTCTTCCATCCTATTCGCCCTGATTGTTCGGATAATAAAGTAAAGGGGTCATAAAAGGACAGAACCGGATTTTGCGTGCGAATTCAATGGCCGTTAGAAGCTCATCCGGGAGCACCATGCTCTCAAGTTGGCCGGACGGCAGGTCGGGTTCCATTCAGGCGCGTAACAGCTAATACTGAAAAAAGTATGAAATGATCAAGCAATATCTCGAGTGTTCTTACCGGCTCAGATTGAAAAGAAAGCAGTGAAAAATGGTATCAACCGATTGGGTCAAACGATCAAAAAGAGAAAAGCGGCAAGCGGCGACATATCAGTATCAGAAAGATTTCCGCTATTTTGCTCAGGTAGGCGACGGCTTAAAAGAAGCTGGCGCGGGGGAACTAGCTGAACTCGGCGCAGAAGATGTCAGACCGGAATTCAGCGGAATTCATTTCAGGGCAGACAAATCAACCCTGTATCGAATTAATTATCTGACCAGATTTCTTTCACGGTGCCTTGCGCCCTTAATATCCTTCGCTTGCCATGATACCGATACGCTGTATCAGAAGGCTAAACAGATCGAGTGGGAAGATTTTTTTGTGGAAGGCAATACCTTTGCTGTATCGGGGAATGTCTCTAACAGTGCGATCTCGCATTCAAAGTTCGCTGCCCTGCGCCTTAAAGATGCGGTTGCCGACTATTTCAAGGAAAAAACCGGTCAGCGTCCGGATGTGTCGGTAAAAAATCCGGATATCTTGCTGAACCTTCATATAAGAAACGATAAGGCAGTAATAAGCCTCGACACTTCCGGCGGCGCGCTTCACCGGAGAGGCTACAGAGAGGAGACCGTTCCGGCACCGATGCAGGAAACCGTCGCCGCCGCCATTATCCGATACAGCGAATGGGACGGTTCTGTTCCTTTATATGATCCTTTGTGCGGTTCGGGAACCCTTTTGTGTGAAGCGCTCATGCAGTATAGCAATATTCCTGCAGGTGTTTTCAGGAGCCGATTCGGTTTTGAATTTCTGCCCGACTTTAGTGGCGCTGTCTGGAAGCGGGTAAAAAAAGAGGCCGACGGACACATTCGGGAACTGCCGGAAGGCTTGATAGGGGGCAGTGATGTGTCCGCGGAGGCTGTCAGTGCGGCGCGAACAAACTTGATGGGGCTTCATTACGGAAATAACGTAAGCGTAGAAGAGGCGGACTTCAGAAAGCTTCCCGCCCTTGAAGAGCATGTAATTGTAACCAATCCGCCTTACGGTATTCGGCTGGGGAGAGATGAGAATCTTGAAATATTTTATAAATATCTTGGCGATTTTCTGAAACAGAAATGCAAAGGCTCAGCCGCTTTTGTTTATTTCGGAGAACGGGATTATATCAAAAAAATAAGGCTGAAAGCATCATGGAAAAAACCGATCAAGGCCGGCGGGCTTGACGGCAGGCTGGTTAAGTACGAGATGTACTGAGAACACTAAGGGGGACTTGTAAAGGTTCTATCGCAAATTACTCCAGAGGACAAAAAGGGACTGAAGATCTCAGTCTTACCGCATTGAGTGAAGCGGCTATTCTCTCGCTTTTTCTGTAACGCGTAAAAAAAGCCCCGCCAGAAAAGTATCCCGGCAGGGCAATTTTAAATCAATAAAATCCTTGGTTAGGAAACTTTACGGACGTTGGTGGCTTGTGGGCCTTTCTCGCCTTGGGTCTCTTCGAATTCGACTTCATCTCCCTCATCAAGGGATTTATAGCCTTCTCCGGTAATGGCTGAAAAGTGGACGAAAAGATCGTCCCCGCTCTCAGGGGTGATAAATCCAAAACCTTTACTTCCGTTAAACCATTTGACTGTTCCTGTACTCACTGTTTATTTCTCCTGTTTATGATGTCAGCAATCAGCTGACGAAATGTCCAAAGTTTTCTAAATTAACAAAAAAAAGCTGTAGCAAGTTGGAAAGAGCTACAACGAATTACTTCTTCTGTTCACTTCCGTACTATGGACCTGTGTCTTTATACCATAACTGCACGGATAGGATCAACAAATTAAAACCAGTCCTCAAGAAGATTTTTAATGAAAAAATATGGTTCTGTCGCAAATTACCCCAGAGGACAAAAAGGGACTGAAGATCTCAGTCTCTAAGCTGCCAATGAGAAAAATTG
>DUAG01000028.1:0-2954 GCA_012960925.1 Candidatus Manganitrophaceae bacterium | reverse complement strand
ATTCCAGCTTTGTTAGCCCCGCTCTTGTCGATGTTAATCTTCGAGGGTTTCTTCCGGAATTTTATCGCCTTGTTTAGAAATCTCAGCGCTGCATTCCAATCCCGCTTTGCAGTAAGGATAAAATCTATCGTTAGACCCTGTTTATCTACCGCACGGTATAAATACTTCCATTCACCTTTGACGGAGACATAGGTCTCATCCATTCTCCAACTCTGGCCAATGGGTCTCTTCTTCTTTCTAAATTCTTTCTCGATAGAAGGAGTAAATTTCAAAACCCAGCGGTTGATGGTTGAGTGGTCCACACCGATTCCACGTTCTTCCATCATCTCTTCGATGTGACGGTAGCTCAGAGGATAAGACAGGTACCATCGGTTGCATAACAAGATGATGTCTTTCTCAAAATGGCATCCTTTAAAACTTAGCATAAGGGCTCCAAAAACAGTATTTTTTTGATGACACGGATGCTATTATGAACCCACTGTAAAAACAATCCGAACTTTGCGACAGAACCGAATATTCACCGACATCACGAAACACAAACAAGACGAGGCGAAGATTCAAAGCCTAGCACATTACGACCAGCTCACGGGTCTAGCTAACCAGGTTCTATTCAAAGAACGGTTATCCCAAGCCCTAAAACAATCGAGACGCAAGCCTTCACAAATAGCTGTCTTCTTTCTTGATCTAGACGGATTTAAATCTATCAACGACACCCACGGCGGTCTCCTTGGGGACGAGATCCTCAAGGAGACCGCCAACCGGCTACTCTCCTGTGTCCGTGAGACGGACACCGTTGCTCGTGCCGGTGGTGATGAATTTCTCATCGTCCTGTCAAATACTACAGGGAGAAGATAGGTCGCAAATGTGGCTAAGAAAATCATCAGAAGGTTATCTCATTCTTTCAAGGTTGAAGGACATAAGGTCTCTGTCGGTATCAGTATGGGAATCACGATCACACCTAGTGACGGCGAGGAAGTAATCGTCCTGATTAAGAATGCAGACCAAGCGATGTATAAGGCTAAGAACGCCGGACGTAACACCTTCCGTTTTTTCAGCAAAGAATTTGATAAAAGGATATTCGCTCAAACGAGTTCCCCTTATCTGGTTTTGTAAAGTATGGATATAGGGGGCAGGCGAGAAGTCTTTTGGACCCATCATGGTAAGCCTATAACCAGGCCTCCTCGTTGGGCCTGAGAGTTACTCGCCCACGAACAAAAGAGAACCAGTTTATCTTACCTCAATATTCCAAATGGTAATCGGTTACATTGTTGTCTAAAGTTCAGGCTTGATATGAGTACATATAATAAGCGTACCCCCTGGCCTTTCAGGGCGGGATTTGGCAAGCGAATAAAAACTTAGCGTTGATTTTGTAGTTGGAATTATTGAATCGTAGCGAGAGCGGATCAGGTGCTTGAGGGATGGGGTAAACCAGATTGTTTTGAGCGGAAGCGTATGTGTCTATACGGTGAGCAAGAAATGTTCTGGAAAATCGTGTCCGTTGAATGCATGAGACGCTCGCAGTAGATTCGTGCAATAAAGATTGATCCCCCGATAAATTCCTTACCCGAGAGAAGATTTTTCGGAATCCGGGTGGTACTGTTCCAGGGTTTCTGCCAAGGGACTGTCCCGCGTTCTAATTGTAAACACGCATAGCGAGCACAATTCTTGTCCTCCCTGGGCGGGGTAAGCGAGCGAATAAAAATAAAGTATTTTTCCTCTCGGGTCGAAGGATCCCCGTTGCTCTCCGGCGGGGTTCTTCTAATAATCCGCTCTGTCATCATCTCGTAAACTGTCATTGTGCGTCCTCCGTTTGATTGGACCTACTTCCCCTAAAAACAAATTTCTTTTAACCACTAGGTGCTATTTTTCCTTGAAATCGTCATTTCTAAGCATGTTGGATGTTATCGCTTCGCAAGATAACTCAACGGAAAGAACTCCTCCCCTCTAAGTTTTTGAATCCCTCTCTTTAATCCAACCTTTCACTGTTCCCAAGATCAGCGATTGGATCTTGGGATAAACGGTCAAGTCGCCTGAAAGACAAGACCAGAGGCCATAAGGGTGAGCGAGGCGTACTCACCTGTACGGTGAGGAACCCGTTGGCCGATAACGAGGTAATTTCAGACGAATCGGCGGTTTCTAATTCCGTAATCGTGGAATTAAGGCTATCCACCGGGCTTGACAAATGTCTTCATATTTCTTAGGATAGTAGTTGTATGGCTACTTCACTGACGAACAGACAAAAAGAGGTCCTCGGTTTTATCCGCCATACGATAGAGGAGCAGGGCTATCCTCCGTCACAGCGGGAGATTGCCGATCATTTTCAGATGGTCGGCATATTGGGCGTGCAACGGCATCTCCTCGCCCTTGAGAAGAAAGGCTATGTTCGGAGGGGGAAAGGCGCTCGGGCGATTGAGGTCCTCGGGCACGCTTCCGGTCGGTCTGTTCCGATCCTGGGAAAAGTTGCCGCCGGATCACCCATACTTGCGGAGGAATACCTGATGGGGCACCTCATGCTCGATCCGACCATTGCCCGATGGGAGGATGTTTTTCTCTTAAAGGTACAGGGGGGAAGCATGAAGGACGCGGGGATATTGGATGGAGATCTGGTCTTGGTTAAACCACAAAGGGATGCGGAATCGGGGGAGATAGTCGTCGCCATGATCGAGGGAGAAGCCACAGTAAAACAACTGATCAAAGAGAAAAATAGGGTAGTACTAAAACCCAAAAATGATGCCTTTGCACCCATCGTGATTACCAAAAAAGATCCTCCTCTTCAAATTCTGGGCAAAGTCGAAGGCTTGTTCCGGCTGGATATGAACAAGCCTATCAAGCGCAGCTAAGGGGTTGTAACAATTTAGAGTCCTCGGATTTTCACTAGAGTTATTGTCAAATCTGGTGTATGAGATCTTCATTAAGCGGCGACCTGATCTGATTTATTGATCTCAATCCCATCT
>DUAG01000027.1 GCA_012960925.1 Candidatus Manganitrophaceae bacterium | reverse complement strand
GACCGAATGCCACCAACGGCGGCCGTAGCGGAGAGACCTAGCGTTCTCGCAACCTCGACCGCCACTATCATCCCTACCTGCCCACCGACCTGCCTCCGTCATCCCGCCGCGCCCTCCGCCATCTCGAGCGAAGCCGAGGGATCTCACCTTTCCTGTAATTCGCCAACATTGACGCTATAACCTTATAACGTTAAAATGCCAAAAACACCGAGCCCCTACCATGAGCAATCTATCAAAAAGATCCACGGTCTATTTCGACCCCGCTATCCACAAAGCCCTAAAGTCAAAAGCCGTTTCAACCGAAACATCGCTATCTGAATTGGTAGACGAAGCTGTTCGACTATTAATGAGCGAAGATGAAGAAGACCTTCAGGCATTTTCAGATCGTATCAATGAACCCTCCATCACCTACGAAGCGCTGCTAAAAGATCTGAAAAAACATGGCAAGCTATGAGGTCAGGTTCAAGAAACCTGTCGCCAAGGATCTTCGCAGGATTCCAACCCAGGATGTCCAGAGGATACTAGGCAGGATTGATGCGCTTTCAGAGGATCCACGACCCTTTGATTGAACCAAACTCACCGGGTTGGATAACTACCGAGCATGAGATCTCTCCACTGCGCTTCGCTCCGGTCGACATGACTGGAAGAAGGTGACCCGTCATCTCGACCTCCCGCCCGTCATCTCGACCGAAGCGGAGAGATCTCTCTCTTATACCCCCGCCGAATACCAAACACCCCCATTATTCCCCCAGCGCATAAGCAACTAACCACACAGTCTAAAGGGTCTCCTGTAATCCTTGTAGAATGCGCCCTTCACGTCATCTCGACCCCTTCCAGTCATCTCGACCGAAGCGAGCGAAACGCCCACTCCCGTCATCTCGACCGAAGCGGAGAGATCTCGAACTTAGTCATTTCGACCGAAGCGGAGAAATCTGACCCGAAGGGTCACAAGGATAAGGAACAAAATAGTGACCGGCATACTCGACAAAAAAGACCTGGAAGCCAAAGCAGACACC
>DUAG01000026.1 GCA_012960925.1 Candidatus Manganitrophaceae bacterium | reverse complement strand
CTGCGTCCCTTTGGGGGAAGGGCCTGAAAAAGGACGCGAGAAATTGACACTTGGATGCTCCGATTCTCCCTACCGGTCTGCTATTTTCAGTTCAAAAATTTCATTTCCTGTTTTCCTCCCGGTGGGAGGCTCCGATTCTTTTCCTATATCCCTACCCCGGTGGCCGCCCCCGGCGGCCGTATTCAGGTGACGAAAGGCGGGTGGACCGCTCTTCCTTACAGAGTACTGGTTGGGAGAAGGCCAAAAATTGCGCTGTAAAAAGGCGGAGGCCTGGTCGGGCGAACGTGTGTTTTGAAGGATGTACATGTATTGTCGTGAAATTATATGGAGTTTGATGAAATATTACTTGAAGGATTTACATGTATTTTCATGAAATTATATTGATTTTAATGAAATATAACTTATTTAGAGGTAAAATCTGCAGGAGATATGAATTTACAGCGATCTTTTCAGTCTAATGGGGGCATTATATCGTACACAGAGGCCGCACGAGATCCGAAGGCCGGTGGGTCATATAGCCTACCACCGGCCCCACAGGCCTGGGGGCCTGCGTCCCTTTGGGGGAAGGGCCTGAAAAAGGACGCGAGAAATTGACACTTGGATGCTCCGATTCTCCCTACCGGTGTCGGCATAAATTAGGACACTTTTGCCCCCGGTATAGACCACCACCCCCCACCACAGGATAGGAGGATCCGCCCCAGGGTACAATGCTAGAGGAGAGAGAGATATAATACTACTCAATTTTCTCGCGTCCCCGTTTGCGCCTATATATATTATATACCCGCAAACGGGGACGCGAGATCTGGGGGCCGTGGGCCATGAAACCATGCTGTGTTGATGATTTCCCTTGCGAAAAGCTTATATTTCTTTAATTTTCAGTAAAAAAACATTCCAACAAGACAATATGCTCTCTCTCCCATTTCGTCTGTGCACGCCTAACTTCGCAACTCGTTATTCGCATATGGGCCTGGTCGGGCGAACGTGTGTTTTGAAGGATGTACATGTATTGTCGTGAAATTATATGG
>DUAG01000025.1 GCA_012960925.1 Candidatus Manganitrophaceae bacterium | reverse complement strand
AGGCCTGGTCATTTACTACTTTGTGACGCGTTCCGCTGAAGATTGCGGGTACCTACATGGGGAGGAAGGAATAGTTCCTGTTCACACTTTTCGGTCGTAAATACTTAGAAAGTGTGACATATTTATGTATTGCCGCCATCAGGAGGTGTGTAGCTCTGATCTTACCGAAAATATGTTACACTTTTTGATGGGAAGTGCCTTTTCGGGAGGGAAACAGGTGCCCCTGGGGGGGGCATGATGCCCGGTGGTGATGGAAAAAAAGTTGATATTTCAGCTTCAGCCTCGGCCAAAATCGACTTTCTCACTCCCATCATGGCGCCCCCGACGCTGCTTCGGCCTCCGGGGGGCACGAAGCACCGTTCACCCAACCTTCTCGCTCGGCTTGTCGCGCGAAAAGGGATCGGTGCCCACTCGATTAAATTTTCGGCGCCATTGAAGAACGTTTATCAACCCGTGGACACGTTGAGGGGCGCTCCTTGGGGGGCATGATGGGAAGTGAGAAAGTCGGTTTGGCCGAGGCTGCAGCTGAAAAATCAACTTTTTTCCGCCGACATTTTTGAGAAATACATGTCACTTCTAATCTCCCAATAGATAACCAAGATGTTGAAAAATAGATCATAAAAGTGGATAGTGCTCGGACCGATGTATCCCTTCGTAGACATGAAAAACTATTTTGTGGTCTCGTGCCTCCTTCCCATTCATTTATCATCGCTTTTCAGCCATATGGCCGAAACCTGCTGAAACTCGAGAATTATTCTTTCCTCACCCCGTACACTTCTGAGCGGCCGACCTGCCCAGAAATCAGTTTCAGTCAGCCTTCTGAGAGCGGAAAAAAGCTTGTACATTTTAGTGAATTCCCTCTCCCACCTTCCGTGTCCGTTCTCTTCTCCTTCGCGCCGAGATCGCAGCGTCGCGGTCGCTCACGCCGGGGAGACGGCGCATCGCATGGCTCGTGAGGAAGGAAAAATTCACAGCCTCTCCATAAATTTGACAGTTGTCATTTTTGTGCACCTGCCTCCATTTACTCGG